>JAESTB010000473.1 GCA_016763815.1 Arenicella sp. | reverse complement strand
CCATAACTCCCAAACTGAAAAATCAAACGCATATGAATGAAACAGAGCCCAAACATCGTTTGAGGTAAAGCCAAAATGTTTTTCAGATGACCTAAATAAACGAGTCACATTATTATGCTCGACCATGACACCTTTAGGCTGGCCGGTAGAACCAGAGGTATAAATCACATAGGCCAAATGCGCTGGTGTCAGCTTAAGTTTATTTTTATCTAAATTTTCAGATGACTCTAATAGTAAATTTTTATCGTCATCAAGTATTATTATATGTTGATCAGATGTCGGAATTTTCTCTAGCAAATCGCTCTGGGTTAGCAATAATTCAACTCCAGAATCACTGAGCATATAACTCAGCCGCGCATCTGGGTAAGTTGGATCTAATGGCACATACGCGCCACCTGCTTTTAAAATACCCAGTATTCCAATGACCATTTCCAATGAACGCTCGACGCACAAGCCGACCAGAGTATCTGGCTTAACGCCATGCGAGACTAAGTGATGTGCTAATTGATTTGAACGCTTATTTAGCTCACCATAGCTCAACTCTTGAGCTTCGAATTCAAGCGCGATAGCGTCTGGGTTTAATGCGACCTGTGCTTCAAACAACTCATGAACACATTGCTCAGCAGGATAATCTGACTCGAGGTTATTGAGGTCATCCACTAAGTAGCGAGTTTCATGCTCACTGAGCATCGGTAGGCGTCTTACGCTCTCTGCATGTGCATCTTCACTGTTAGCAAAACCGTCCAATAACCTTAGGAAATGGTCACCGAGTCTCACTACTGTCGCTTGATTAAACAGATCAGTATTGTATTCAAACGACAACTGTAATCCGTTGTCAGACTTGGTGACGTTCAAGCTTAACTCGAACTTTGCAGCAACCACATCGTGGTTCAACGTCTCAAACTCAACGCCCTCAAGGATAATCGGAGAATGCTGATTATCAGAACCCTCATTTATATCCATACTGAACATGACTTGAAACAACGGGGAGTATGACGTGCTTCTCGGCGGATTCAATTGCTCGACTAAGTAATCAAATGGTATCTGTTGATTCATTTGCGCATCGACATTAACCGCTTTCACATGCGCAAGATAATCCGATAAGGTGGTTGCTTGAGACACATCAATACGCAATACCAAGGTGTTAACAAAAAATCCGATCAAGCCTTCGACGTCTGTATGCAATCGATTCGCCATTGGCGTGCCCATGACAATATCCGACGTGTTGGAATGCCGCGCTAACAATAGCGAGAACGCTCCCTGCAACAGCATAAACAAGGTCACGTCATTAACTATGGCCGAGGCCTTTAGTTTAGTAAATAAAGCCTCATCAGTCTTAATCGTGTGCACAGAACCGTTAAAACTTTGATGCTCTGGGCGGGCATGGTCTAAGGGTAACTCATGCACCGTGGGCAACTCAGCGAGCTGCGTTTGCCAATAAACAAGTTGGTCATCCAACTTATGACTGTTCAATTGTTGGCGCTGCCAATGGGCATAGTCTGCGTATTGAACCGTTAACGTGAGCAATGAGGGCTCAGTAGCTGAACATAGAGCTTGGTAGATGGTGGTGAATTCAGCAACCAAAATCCTGATCGACCATCCATCTGAGGCAATGTGATGCATATTGAATAACAGCACGCCGCTGTCATCCGATACTCGAAGATAGTGTGCTCGCAGCATTAAGTCTTGTTCAAGATTGAAAGCTAGACTCGCATCGGACTGAGTACGCTCGGCAATGACGGCCAACTGATCAGACACTGATAACTGACTGATATCTTGTTGGCCTAGATGAAAGTCAACGTCAGTCGCTATTCTCTGCACCGCGCCTTCTTGTGTTTGCTTGTACACCGTTCGTAATGGCTCGTGGCGCGCTATGATTTGCTGCAATGCTTGCTCTGCCAGCGTCACATCAAATGAGCCACTGACCCGCAACGCAATCGGCAAATTGTAATGCTCTGACCCACTCATCATTTGATCGATAAACCATAAACGCTCTTGTGAGTAAGACAACGACATAGAGGTAGTCGATCGATCAACAATATCAATCTTCGCCAACTGGGTATTCTGTGCCGCTGATTCAAGCAGTGCCGCTAAATCTGACAATTGAGTGGTGTTAAAAATATCGCGAACCACCAGTTCAACATTACACTGACTGCGCACCTCACTAACTAAACGCATCGCCAACAATGAATGACCACCTAATTCAAAGAAGTTATCCGTGACACCGATTCTCTGCACGCCTAACAACCTTTGCCAGATTGTGCACAACACTTTTTCAGCCTCAGTGCTGGGCGCAACATACTCATGCTGAGCAATACTCGCGTCCGGCTCAGGCAACGCTTGGCGGTCCAACTTACCGTTTGCGTTAAGCGGAAGGTCATCTAACTCGATAAATAAAGACGGCACCATGTAATCGGGTAAGCGTTGCTGGAGCTGTGCCTTGAATGTTGCGCGAAGATCATTTGTTTGAAGGCCAGCCTTGGTAGTAACATAAGCTACCAGCCGTGTCGGTTCATCTCGGGCGACTACCACTGCGTCACCAACGCCGTCGATGCTTGATAATGCCGACTCTACCTCGCCTAACTCAATGCGAAAACCGCGCACCTTTACTTGGTCGTCTGCGCGGCCAATGTACTCCATATTACCATCGGCTAAGCGGCGAACTAAGTCACCGGTTTTATACAAACGGCCACCTTCGTCACCACTAAACGGATCGGCAATGAACTTCTCTTGAGTTAACTCAGCTTGGTTCAAGTATCCACGTGCTAGCCCTACTCCAGAAACATGTAACTCGCCAATCGCGCCGCTGGGTATTGGCTTGAGATTTTTTCCCAAGACATAGAGTTTATGATTAGCTAAAGCGTTGCCTATCAGCACGTTGTGTCTCTTATCCTCCGCGACGACATTAAAAGTAGTGACCACGTGGGTCTCAGTTGGACCATAGTGGTTTATCAAAAAAGTGTTTGAGCAGTTCAGGTAGTTCTTCACTTGCTCAGTCATGTTTAAGCGCTCACCGGCCACAATGACCTCACGCAAACCGCTAATGCCGGTCGATAACTGCGCAGAGGAATCCATTAAGGCATTAAAAACCGCAGGCACTAAAAATAAGCGCTGAATACCATGCTCAGAAATAACGTTTAACAACTTGGCCGTGTCGATTCTTAAATCGTCTCGGTATAAATACAGGCGGCTACCTAAATACCAAGCCGTTGCCAGTTCTTGCATAAAAACATCAAAGCCCATATTGGTAAGCAATACGGAATTCATTGGCTTGGTTAAATAGCGATCGGAGACTTGGTGATGAACTAAATTGTTCAGCGTTTTGTGTTGTTGCAAAACACCCTTGGGTTGCCCGGCTGACCCAGAGGTATAAATCACATACGCCAAATGATTCGAGGTTAGAGCTAACTCCTCTGCACTTAAGTTGTGACTCGCGCAGTTCGAGAACGCGCCCTCATCATCAAGTAATATCGAGCGATGCTCACCTGCGGGTAAGCTGTTCGCTATGTGGCTCATGGTGAGTAGCAATTCTACTTTCGAGTCGTCAAGCATATAGCCCAACCGTGCCTGCGGGTAAGACGGCTCTAACGGCATGTAAGCGCCGCCGGACTTGAGAATAGCGAGTATTGCAACAACCAGCTCCACTGAACGTTCAACACACAGGCCAACCAAAGAATCTGGTCGAACCCCATTAGCGACGAGGTAATGTGCTAAACGGTTCGACCGTGAGTTTAACTCAGTAAATGTTAGCTCTTGTGCTTCAAATACTAACGCCACCGCATTCGGGTTTAGCTTGACCTGCTGTTCGAACAATTCATGGACACACAATTCACTCGGATACGCAGACTCAGTACGGTTCAAATCTTCGAGTAAATAATCCGTCTCTTGATCGCTGAGCATCGAAAATTCACTCAGGTCATTTTCTCCCAATGACTCATCACTAGCCAGCGCTTGCAACAAGCGTAAAAAATGATCACCGAAGCGCTCTATGGTCGCGGCTAAGAATAAATCTGTATTGTATTCAAACGATAGCAGGACACCGTCACTAGACTCGATTGCGTTCAGTGTCAGGTCAAACTTCGAACCAACGTCGTCATTCAATAATGGCTCAAACGCGATGTCATCAAATGAGTTCGAGGCAATTTCAAGGTTAGCGAGCTGGTCCCTGTCCATACTAAACATCACTTGAAACAATGGCGAGTAAGCGGTGCTTCGATGCGGGTTTAATTGCTCAACCAAATAATCAAACGGCAATTGCTGGTGATCTTGTGCGCCAACATTAACCGTTCGAACATGAGACAAGTACTCTGATAACGTTTGCTCTTCAGACACATCTGTTCGTAATACTATGGTGTTTACAAAAAAACCAATTAAGCCTTCCAGTTCTTTTTGCATTCGGTTTGCCACCGGAACGCCAATAGCAATATCCGAATTATTCGAATACCGAGACAGCATTAGCGAGAACATGCCATGCAACAACATAAATAAAGTGACCTTATGTTGCGAGGCTGTCTGCTTCAATTTTCGTAACAAATCTAAGTCGAAATCAAAGCGATAAATAGCACCATTAAAGCGTTGCTGTTGCGGCCTAGAAAAATCTAACGGTAAACTATGCACTGGCGGCAAATCGGCTAATTGCGCTTGCCAGTATGACATTTGCTCGAGAGCCATCTCGCCTTGCAAGTATTCTCGTTGCCAGTGCGCATAATCGACATATTGAATCGGCAGCGCCTCCGACACGGCGGTAAGGCCGTTGTGTAACGCTTTATAAATTGTTGTGAACTCGTTGACTAAAACACCTGCTGACCACCCGTCTGACGCGATGTGATGCATATTAAATAACAATACGCCCTCATCCGATGATTGTCTGATGTAGCTTGCTCGAAGCATTAAATCATGTTCAAGATCGAACACTTTGTCAGCATCGAGTTTCAATTGCGCTAAAACTAACTGTTGTTGCTCAGCAATGGATAAACCACTGATATCTTGCTCGGCAAGAGTAAACTTGAAATGCGATCGAATAAGCTGAACCGCTTCGCCATTACGACTGCTGAATACGGTTCGCAGAGTCTCATGTCTCTGGATGATCTGAGTAAATGCGCGTTGCGCAATTGACACATCAAAACCACCAGTGACCGTTAACGCCAATGGCATGTTGTAGTGTGAAGACCCGCCCTCCATTTGGTTGATAAACCAAACCCTTTGTTGGGCAAAGGACAACGGCAACTGATTGCTATGTCGGTCAATCGCGGTTATTGATGACAGTGACGTACCTGCGCCGAGGGTGTCTATCAATCGCGCTTGTAAGCCTAAATCGCTGACGTCAAATAGGTCTCGTACCGACAATTCCACATCAATTTCTTGTCTGATATCAGCTAACAGCCTCATCACCAGCAATGAGTGGCCACCGAGTCGAAAGAAGTTGTCATCTAAGCCTACTCGCTCGACACCCAATAACGCTTGCCAGATAGCGCATAAAGCGACTTCTGTTGCTGTTTTCGGAGCAATATACCTCTGTAATGACTGATTGGCATCAACGATCGGCAACTGCTTTCGGTCAACCTTGCCGTTGGCAGTCAATGGAAGTTCATCAATCACCCTGTAAATTGATGGGATCATGTATTGCGGCAGACTTAGTTCGAGTCTCGAGCGGGACTGTTCTAAAAATGTCGATTGCTCTATAGCTTCTGACTCTGCTACTAGAAAAGCGACAAGCCTTGCTGGCTCATCTTGTACTCTGACAACCGCCTGACGCACACCATTAATCGCGGTTAATGCGGCTTCAATTTCGCCCAACTCTATTCGAAAACCTCTGATCTTTACTTGATCGTCCTTACGACCAATAAATTCTAAACTTCCGTCTGCCAGCCAACGAACTAAATCGCCCGTTTTATAGAGTCGAGCGCCTTTCTCATCGCTAAACGGATTCATAACGAACGCTTCTTGAGTTAACGCTGGCCGGTTCAAATAGCCTCGCGCTAAACCTGCCCCTCCAATAAATAACTCGCCGATCACCCCTACTGGCAGCAATTTATTATTGCCACTCAAAACATAAAACCGGGTATTCGAGATCGGTTGACCCAAGGTTGT
>JAESTB010000472.1 GCA_016763815.1 Arenicella sp. | reverse complement strand
TAGGCTTTTTACTTCGACTGGTACCCTGAGCGCAGCCGAAGGGTACACGGACTGCTCACCTCCACCCGTTCACTTCGACTCCGCTCAGTGAACTAGCATGATCGTTCCATCTCGTACCCTGAGCGCAGCCGAAGGGTACACGGACTGCTACCTCTACCCGTTCACTTCGACTCCGCTCTGTGAACTAGCATGCTCGTTCCATCTCGTACCCTGAGCGCAGCCGAAGGGTACACGGACTGCTCACCTCCACCCGTTCACTTCGACTCCGCTCTGTGACCGCCTTCTTTGAAAAACAACTTAGTGCTGGGGCATGGGGCATAACGGTCGCGACCGTTCCTCAAGCGGTGGTAGCGGGAAAAAGTGGTGCAAAGCGGATTTTGATGGCCAATCAATTAGTGGGTCGGCGCAATATGGAAGTCATTGCTGAACTCGCCGACAGACATGAGTTTTACTGTTTATTGGACTCTGTCGAAAACGCTCATCAACTCGGCTTGTTTTTTGCAAAAAAGAACAGTCGCCTTAACGTTCTGATTGAGATAGGCGTTGAAGGCGGTAGATGTGGGTGTAGAAATGATGATCTGGTGTTTGAGATCAGTCAAACTGTAGCCCAATACGACGCCCTCAGTCTTGCGGGCTTAGAAGTCTATGAAGGGGTCATTCACGGATCGGGAGCTACTGATAAAATCCACAGTTTACTGACTCGATTCACCAACTTAGCGCGAACACTGATGGAACTAAACGCGTTTGATCATGAACGTATTATTCTTACTGGAGCCGGTTCTGCCTGGTACGATTTAGTTTGCAGCCATTTAAAGCAAGTATCCGAAGAACACAACATTCTTGCTCTTATTCGACCCGGTTGCTATTTAATCCATGATAAAGGCATTTATGAACAAGCCCAAAATGATGTAATACAGCGCTTGGAGGAAAAACAGCCAGAAGGCGAGTTGGAATCTTGCTTAGAGATATGGGCCTATGTCCAGTCTATTCCAGAACCAGGAAGAGTCATTATTGGCATGGGCAAGCGAGATGTTGCGTTTAGCGATGGATTGCCGCAACCTGCGCTTCATTATCGACCAGGAAACTCTCGCCCCCAAAGCGCGGCGACTGACTGGAAGTTAGTAGAAATCATGGATCAGCATGCATTTTTGCAGGTACCCGATAATGCCAATATTCAGGTTGGCGATATGATCGCGTTTTCAACCTCTCATCCGTGTTTAACATTCGACAAATGGAAAAATATTTGTCTGATCGATGATAACTATCAGGTATCTAGAGTTCTAGATACCTACTTCTGATTGTGCATTGCCTTTATTTGATTCTGCAAACAACAAGCATGATTGCCAAAACTATTTTATGACACCTAAACAAATATTTATTGCGGGTGATTGGGGCACCAGCAATTTACGACTGTATCTGTGCCAGTACCTACACAGCAAAACGTCAAAGGTTCTGGACATTCGGTTTGGTCCTGGTATTAAGCAAATAGACAGTGCTTTTGAGGAAAAATTCTTCAACCTCACTCAAGAATGGTTTGATAAGTACGGAGCGCTACCGGTATTACTATCGGGCATGGTGGGTTCAACCAACGGCTGGAAAGAAACCCCTTATGGTTCGTGCCCTACCAATTTCAGCCAGATCGTCAACAGTCGACTATCATTTGTAGCACGAGGTATCGAATTCTCAATACTCGCCGTATTAAAAACAAAAAACCCACTAGGCAATCCCGATGTGATGCGCGGTGAGGAGCTACAGATTCTGGGTTGGATGCAATTAAATGACTATGATCAAACACACCGCCTATTTGCACTACCCGGCACCCACACTAAATGGGCAACCACAAAAGATGGCAAGATCAACGAGTTTCTGACCGCATTCACGGGCGAACTATTTGGTTTGCTGCGGCACGGCAGTACTTTAATTACCGACAACAATACTGTCGATTTTAATCAAAACGCATTTTTCAGCGGCGTAAGAAGCATGGAACAATTAGACGACGTAAATCTAATTCACACACTATTCGCTACTCGCAGTAAACAAGTGCTAGGTGAAATACCGAGCAGCGATGGGTGGTCGTATCTAGCCGGACTGATAGTGACTGCCGATATCATGGGTGCAATCAAAATATTCGGTAAACCACAAAGTACAACCCTGATTGGTGAATCGAAACTGACTGAACAGTACGCCCTTGTTTTAAACTACCTTGGTATCTCGGCCGAGTTATGCGACCCCGCTGAAATAGCGGTCGCTGGCTTCGATGCTTTATACAAAAGTCTTTATATTGAATCAGCTGAGGTTTAGATGACCGCCGAATTAGATGCATGGATTGATAAAATGCCCATTATAGCAATAATCCGCGGAGTGTTGCCTAGCCAGGCTGTAGACGTGGGAACCGCCATCTACGAAGCGGGTATTGGCATTATTGAAGTACCACTGAACTCCCCAGCCCCATTTGAAAGCATTAAACGGTTAAACAAGACTTTGGGTGATAAGTGCATCATTGGGTGTGGCACCTTACTAAGTAATGAGAATGCACGACGGGTTGCCGATGCCGGCGGTAAAATTGCAATCACACCCAATACTAATCCAAGTATTATCAAGTGTTGTATTGATCTTGGTCTAACGCCAATACCGGGGTGGGCAACGCCAACCGAGGCGCTGTTAGCGTACCAGGCTGGCGCCCGATACCTGAAGCTTTTTCCAGCAGCCACCTATGGGGTTAAACATATGCAAGCAGTACGAGCAGTATTACCTGACGATGCCAAAATCCTTGCTGTTGGCGGAATTGGCAGTTCAAAAGCCATCAAGGAATGGCTTACAGCCGGAGCCTGCGGTTTGGGTATAGGTAGTGAAATATACAATGCTGGCCGAAACCCATCAGAGGTTCACCAACGCGCTCTAGAAATTGCAAGGGCAACTAGGCTTAGCTGTTCAACTTATACTGAGCAGATACATAAATAGCTTAGACGACGGGCTCGCACTAAGAGTTAAAAAGGACACTAATGTCCTTTTTTCACAACTCATTACGGTCAGTGAATTCGTAATGTAGTACCAAAACTTGAACATAGGCTTATAAAATATTTATATCAGTCCATAAGCCTGTTAGTAAACTCCAAAAAAATAAGCACAAAGTCAGGACTCGCTTAATCTTTCTTGGTTAACCTAATGTCGAGATAGTGAGCCTTAGAACAGCTTTAGCCCAAATCGACTTTCCGATGAATATCCATATTGCTAGATTGATCGTGACAAACGTGATGACTGTGGTAGGTAGAAGAACTGTAGAGCAAGAGTCATCGAGTTCATAATCCATTGGTCCTTGGTTCGAGTTCAAGTAGAATCACCAATTTAAACATAAATATCAATGACTTATGGATAAGTCATTGTTTATAACTTCTTTTATT
>JAESTB010000471.1 GCA_016763815.1 Arenicella sp. | reverse complement strand
CGGTTATGCTGAGAAGAATGGGCGCAAGGTAGCCTATGCCTCGCTGATTATCAATAAGGATAAATGGTATGTGCGCAGTGCCTATGTCGCGCGCCAATTTATCTACAACTATTTCACTGACCAGGCTGAAAAGGATTCTATAACGGCTGCGGCGGAATAGGATTAAGCTAAAAATTTTTAGGTTTATTGCCAGAGCTCTATCTCCAGAACGTTATTGCCCGAACTAGGTTAACAGCCGGTTTGCGACTCTCGACGCTCTATATGACCTAGCTTTTTTGACCTATCTACCGATGACAAACTGTTTAAGTTAGCGGCTAGGGCTGTTCCTTATAATCCGCGTGTTTGGCTCAACTCGTGCCAATTTTGAAATTCTTTGCAACCTTTCCCTTGCGTTTGGCATCTTAACATCATTAGACACGTTCATTTACGGCTTGTTGATGATCAACGATCAACCAGCGACAGCATAGGAAATTATATTGAAAGCTACACGGTTCTTCATCAGAAACCCAGCGATAACAACAGCAATGATTTTCTTGTTGATCTTATTGGGCTGGGTGTCAATTCAGACGCTCCCCATTCAACTGCTGCCAAGCATTGCCCGCCCGGTGATGGCCGTACAGGTCTCTTGGAGAGCTGCCAGTCCTAGAGAAATCGAAAGTGAAATCGTTGAGCCGATTGAACGTGAGCTGCGTGGAATTGAAGGCATGACCAAGTTGCAGTCGTTCTCTAACAATGCAAATGCATGGGTCAATATGGAATTTGCTCTTGGCACCGACATGGACCGTACTTTTACCGAAGTGTCTAGCCGAATACAACGAGTTCGCGGTTTGCCTGCAGATGCAGATCGCCCGCAAATTCATCGTAATGGCGGAGGTGGTTCGGCTGAATCGTTGATCTTTATCTTCATACAGCATGCAGAAGACTCGGTTATTCCACTCAATGAATTGCATGATTTTGTCGAGAAAAACGTAGCGCCCGAATTTGAGAATATTGAAGGCGTTGGCAGTGTTAACGTTAATCGCAACTCAGGCGAACGGGTAGTGAGTATTGAATTCGACCCTTTTATTGCCGCGCAGCTGGGGATTTCAATCGAGACAATTGCACAAAACATTAATCGTTCGAATGACGTCAGTGGTGGAAAAGTTGAAGTTGGGCGGCGGGACTTCACCTTGCGATTCGAGGGGCGGTACGCAGCCGACCAACTCTCTGAGACTATTCTAGCGTGGCGTGACGGGGCTCCAGTGAAACTCGGCGACGTGGCGACCATTAACGTGACTGAGGATGATGCCGAAGGCGTCACTTATCAAAATGGCGAACGCGCGATCGGTATGCGCGTGATCCGACAGCCTGGAGGAAATACCCTCGCGGCGATTGATCAAGTTCTTGAGCGTATGAATAAATTGAATCAAACGCTTCCGGGGCAGTACGGAATAACATTAGAAAAAAGTTTTGATCCGTCGGTTTTTATTCGGCGAGCCATTGCTCTCTTAAGTGAGAATATGGGTATTGGCGTGCTTTTAGCGGTCGGCTCTCTGTGGTGGTTTGTTCGCCGATTGAAAGCGACCTTGCTGATAGCCGCGGCGATACCGATAAGTCTATTTGCTACTTTCATCGTACTCAATTTATTTGGCAGAAGCATTAATGTTATTTCTTTAGCCGGGTTAGCCTTTGCAACCGGCATGGTCTTAGACGCTGCGATCGTGATGATGGAGCACTATGTTCAACAGATCGATAAAGGCATCGAGGCGAGTAAAGCCGCACTTAACTCGGTGAAGAGTGTCGGTGGGGCTCTATTGGCATCAACCTTAACGACGATTGTGATCTTTGTGCCGATTGTTTTTTTCGAGGACGTTGAAGGCCAGTTGTTTGCAGACCTTGCTTTGACCATCGCTATTGCAGTGGCATTTAGTTTTCTTGTCGCAGTGCTTGTATTGCCCGCCGCTGCAGCCTACTTCTTAAAGACCCCATCGGTTAATAAAGCAACAAATACTAAATTATTAGATCGTATCGTTGACCAGTTAATGACCCTTACTGACTCATCAAAAAAGAGACATTCTTGGATTGCTGGTCTGACAATTATACCGTTGCTCCTAGGGTGGTTGCTCTGGCCGCAACTAAATTACTTGCCGCCGGTGAAACGCGATGCCGTTGATGCGTTTATTTCTTTTCCGAGTGGTGCCAGTACCGACGTGATTCGAACCGAGTTTGCCGAGGTGGTGGTTGAGCGATTGGGGCCCTATATGCGAGGCGAGAAGGAACCCGCATTAAAGAATTACTATCTATTTACCGGCCCTTGGGGCGGTAGTGTCGGCATTCGTGTTAAAGACCAATCTCGTGTTGACGAAATGGTCGCGATTACCAATAAAGAAATACTCTCCGGTTTTCCAGACACCAGAGCGTTCGCACAGCAAGGCTCGCTGTTTGGTCGTTTCGGTGGAGGGGCGAGCATTAGTATCGACCTTCAGTCATCAGACTATGCTGCGCTCAGTGAGTCAGCACTTGACGTTGCCGATCTTGTACGGGAGAAAATGCCCGGTGGCCGTGTGAATTTGAACCCGGACCCACAAATTGTTACGCCCGAACTGCGTTTAATTCCTGACGATAGACGCTTAGCCGAAGTCGGTTTGACTCGAGAGTCGTTATCGAGAACCCTGCGTGCGCTAGGTGATGGTTTATGGTTAGGCGAATTTTTTCACGAAGACTCTCGCTTAGATATTTTACTCAGAGCCAAAGATTGGACGACGCCCGAACAACTGTATTCTATACCGGTGGTAACGCCATCGGGAGCGGTAATTCCGTTTGGTGATTTGGCCCGAATTGAACGCGGGGTCGGGCCAAACCAGATCGTTAGGTTAGATAATGCGAGAACTATTTCATTGAATATCTCCGCGCCACCAGGTGTTGCGCTGGGCGAGACAATGTCGCTATTAACTGGGCTGGAAGATCAGATTCGCTCAATCACTCCAAGTGATATTTCGATTTCGTATGGCGGTGATGCTGACTCTCTAAGCCGAGCGATTAGTAATTTGCGGGGTAATTTTCTATTAGCCATTATTTTATTATT
>JAESTB010000470.1 GCA_016763815.1 Arenicella sp. | reverse complement strand
TTCGTTAGAACCTTCGTTAGAACCTTCGTTAGAACCTTCGTTAGAACCAGAGTTAGAACCAGAGTTAGAACCAGAGTTAGAACCAGAGTTTGTTATAGAAGACTCGCAGCCTCTAGCCATACTTAACAAGCCCACACTATTAACCAACCTAGCACTGCGTGAAACCTTAGACCTGCAACGCAACGAAATACGAACCCTTGGTGAAACTCATAACTCCTTTGACCAACAGTTCGCGGAATTATACTCAGCCTATGCTCGTACGCTATTAAAGGCCGGACGCCTCGCCGAAGCACGAAAAATGTTTGCCAACGCCCTACACAATGTCAAGATCAACAATGGCGTAACTAGTTTCGAACAGCGCCCTGTACTGCGCGATCTCGTTGAGATGGGGCTTGCTACCGGCAACCTTAGCGATGCGGAGGAGCAATTAAAAAGACTTCTATGGATTGAAAAAGACGACCCTGAGGACAGCTATTCGTTCGACTTGGTAATCAAGCTGGCAAACTATTACCTAGACAAACATTTAACCAGTCGACGACCAACCGAAACCAGCTTAATTGGCTTGAACAAGTCAATTCACTATTTCGGTTATGCGCTGCGTCGCTATGGCTCGGCTTCGGTGGCCAAGCCCGGGTTGCCTTATGGTGATTTTGCCTATGCCCACTTTCTGAAGGTGCAAGTCTCCACTGAAATAGATATCGAGCTGGTTAACAATGCTCAAAGACGACGTTTCACCGATTTGAATACTTCCGATTCTCGCCTATTAACTAACAATTCGTTTACTCAGGTCAACCGTTTCCTAAGGCTATCTTATGCAGCAGCTAAGAAACGTGTCGATGTTGAAGGCGAAACTCAAGCATTGCTAAATATCGGAGATTTATACCTGCTTTACGGTAAACCCAGAGGCGCCAATACCTATTATCAGCAGGCTAGAAAAAATGCCGAGCATCTGCCTCAATCTCACCCAATCATTAAAAGTTTCGATGCTCCACTAGTGCTACCAGCATTTAAACTTTCGAAACAAAGAGACCCCACTGCGGATGGCCGTGCTTATCAAACGGTTCCGATGTTGCTAAAGATTGAAGCCACAGGTTCGGTAGTAAGAGCGACTCGACAGTCTCAGAAGGTCATTCCGATGGGGCTCAGAATTAAAGCCAACCATATGGCAAAGCGCCTAAAGTTTCGCCCAATAATTGATGATGGTGAACTCAAATCGATTGAAAATCACCCACATGATATACAAGTACTTATAATCGCGCCGCGCCATTGGGCAGACGCCAAATAAGAAAACCCAAACTAAGCAAGCCTTGGAAAAACATTAGAGCGACAAAGCCCGCCAGAGAATAATAGTGGCTATCAGCCTACTTCGGCATAGATCTGATAGGATTAACCCATCTAGCAAACGTCTCTTTCCTGAGCCAACAACCTATATGGCATACATTAACTCTCGATTAGCACCACTAATAAGCGCCGAAATCTCCAAAAAAGGTCTGCCTAGCGACTTTGCTAGCACAATCGCCGACTACTACTTACCCCTTGCGTCCGAAATAGCCTCAACAGCAGGTCAAATTAGCACTGACATCAAATCGACTCTATTGGTTGGTGTTTTGGGCTCACAAGGTAGTGGCAAGTCTACATTGGCCGATTTTTTGAAATTGATCTTAGAACAGCAGTTCAATACCTCGACGGTGGTAATGTCATTAGACGACTTCTACCTGACCCGAGAACAACGCCGCAAACTGTCAATCGATATACACCCTTTATTAACTACTCGAGGCGTTCCCGGCACGCATGATATTGAATTACTTAACAACACCATAGATCAACTTAAAAACTTCGACGGCTCCACACCAGTGCCAGTGCCTATGTTTGAAAAGGCCAATGACGATCGCGCGCCATTTAAACATTGGCAAAACATTTCAACAAAGCCAAAGGTGATTATACTCGAGGGTTGGTGTGTCGGTATTCGCCCACAACTCGAGGCCGAGCTACAAATCGCCGTCAATGATTTAGAACGGTCAATGGACGAAGGGGCTCATTGGAGGCGCTTTGCTAACCAAGAATTAGCTGGTAGCTATGCAGCCGTGTTTAAGCAACTCGACAAACTGATTGCACTGGTGGCACCGAATTTTGACTGTGTACACCAATGGCGATCACTGCAAGAAGCAAAGTTAAGAGCCAAGCTTGAACGAGCGGGAAAATCGACCGCGGCGACCATGTCGAATGAGCAAATAAGATTCTTTGTCGCACATTACCAACGCATTACTGAACACGCATTAACAAGCTTGCCGAGCTACGCCGACTGGTGTTTGTCAATTGATGAAACCCACAAGATTACGGGCCTCACAAGGTCAGCAATCGTGGAGCAAAAGTAATGCAGCTAGTAATATCAACGGATCTCGAAGTACGCTCACTAAGCACCATGATGATTCAATCTGGCGCTATAAAAACCGAGGTTAGACGATGTCTGACAACTGAGCTTTACCTTTCAAAAAGGCAGAACCATACTCAGGCTGTGTAAAAACTCTGTTTTGAAAATTGCATAGAGTGCGCGCCATAATGATACTTTAATGCAACTGCGCTTCTCCAATGTTGATCGGAGCTACCAGAGTCATCAAAGTGTCGAATGGTCTTTATTTTTTCTTAGCGCTCAGATAAAAAGGCCTCTTTTGAGTTTTTACACATAGATGGTCGCCCCCGTTTTGCCAAGCACTCATCATTTCGGTCGCCTCTTTCAGTTAGTTGAAATATACATTCTCCGCACTTTGGCACTTTGATGCCGCTCTGGGTAGGGGCGACCATTCCATTAGCCTGGGCAATTTTGTGCCATTGGCGATTATTCGTTTATCAGGCGCTCCCAGAACTAATCAATCAAAACCTATCGACCAAATTCACCTCACGTTGAGCTATCACAAGTATTACTCACCGTTATGAGTATGTAATACTAATTGCTTACAGGGCCATTGAGGGGGGGGGATGTTTATTAATGTTTGGCAACGGCTCTCCAAGTTAAGAGTAACGTAGCGTACTTTCATGGTACCGATTTTAATTAGGTTGTTGTATCTAAGATACTCAGGGCCATTATTCGATAATCACGAGTAAGTCTACCTACGTAATGTCCTAATATTTAAAATATCTCAACAGCTTGTTGGGTATTGTCATATGTACTAACTAGGAGAAATCTATATGATGAAAATAATTCCGCTAAGTATTTTGCTTGGTTTCGCATCGAATTCTCTGGCTTATGAAATAGAAGATGATCATATAGCTATCGCTCAACTACTTACGAACTACGCTGCATTAAATGGCACTAATTTTGTCATTTATCCAGAAGTAAAAGGAAGGGTGAACGTGGCGGGTTTGGAATTAGATGAAATCACACAGAACCAACTGATAGATGTTTTGACGCGCCATGATTTCATAGCAACAAAGAAAGATGATGTTGTGTATGTTCTGACACGATTTTCAGTAGAGCATCTAGGCAAGGGAATTGGGCCTAACTGGGGCAATTAATCAACTAAGGTCATTAACCTTAGAATCGTTGTGACCTCTTTGTGCAACTAATAAAAAAGAAGTATATTCTCTTTTGGATGCCAATCAAGTAAGGGCATAACACATGGGATGTTTAATAAGGGGATTGGAGATTTCTTTTTGCGTTAATGAACGGCTGAAATGGGCAATTTCGTGCATTTTACGTTCGTTAGCTTGAATTTAGTAATTGGCTCTAGAATATCCTATCTCGGCATTTTGTCGGCTAATAAAACGTCTATTTAAGTGAATATGAAAGCTACACATACTATTTTAATAACACTTTATTCAATTTCTATCCTAGGCTGTTCTTCTTTGCCAAAGCATGCCGCATCGTTAGATGATCCTGAATTGAAAGAAATTGCCGCGAGGTTACAAATGAGATGGCTTGAGACAGCATATCCAAAAGCGGAAGCTCTAAACGCCTTTTAAAAGAACCATCTAGGCTTGTTGTGCTTCTCAAGAGAGGTGCTAAACTGCCCAATTCAAGGAGTTGCTGTTTCAGCTGAATTTATCAAGAAACACAAGCTTCGAACAATAATATTCTTCGAGGCTGATGGATTCGGGATCGACTCAGCACTTGCCGCTGACGCTGCGAATCATGTGAAAATTCTCAATAGACATATGATCGATTTGATATCTGCTCGCAAACTTAATAAGCTCGAAAACTGATTCACACGGCTCGGGCGCGGCAATTCTAATCTGTGTTCAAAGCCTTAAGAGCCCGCAACCAAATGACCGTTAAGGGCTGTAAGCTCAACTGATCAACGAGCACCACCTGCTTCATACACATTTAGCAGAAGGCAGGAACAATGATCGAATGGAATTAGCTCAGCTCAACTAAATTGCTAAAATTATCTAGTGCTTCAGGATTGGCTAAGGCGGTGGTGTTTTTGACCGGGCGCCCTTCGACTACATCGCGAACTGCAAGCTCACTGATTTTGCCAGACTTGGTTCTTGGGATATCAGCAACTTGTAAAATCACCGCAGGCACATGTCTGGGACTAGCGCCCTGTCTAATCTTCAACTTGATCTCACTTCGCAATGAATCATCGAGAACCTGGTCCGACGCCATAACCACAAAAAGCACCGCCCGTACATCGTCAGACCAGCTTTGGCCAATCACCACGGCTTCCTGAATACCTTCAATTTGCTCAACCTGTCGGTAAATTTCGGCCGTTCCAATACGTACTCCTCCGGGATTTAATGTGGCATCCGATCGCCCATAAATCACCACTCCTTGATGGTCGGTCACTTCGGCGTAATCACCTTGCGCCCAGATACCGTCATAGCGCTCGAAATAGGCCGCATGGTATTTTTGGTTTTGTGGGTCATTCCAAAAGTAGATAGGCATCGATGGGAATGCTTTGGTGCAGACTAACTCGCCCTTCTGCTCGACAATCGATTGACCGTCATCGTCCCAAATTTCGATCGCCATTCCCAAGCCCTTACAGGCAATCTCACCACGATATAAGTCACTCGAGGGGTCACCGAGTACAAAGCAAGAAATTATGTCTGTTCCGCCTGAGATCGAGGCTAAATAAATATCATCTTTAATCGAGTTATAAACGTAGTCGAAACTCTCCGCGACTAGCGGTGAACCGGTAGAACACATGACTCTAACGGTCGAAAAATCATGCGATTGTTTAATATTGACTTTCTCGTTCTTGAGCGCGTCTATGTATTTTGCCGAGGTGCCGAAATGAGTCATCGACTGTTGCTCGGCAAAGTCGAATAAAATAGTCGGGTTGGGGTGAAAAGGTGAACCATCGTATAGCAGCAGGGTCGCGCCGGATGCCAAACCCGATACTAACCAATTCCACATCATCCAAGTGCAGGTTGTAAAGTAAAAAACTCTATCGCCAGGCTTCACGTCATTATGCAACTGATGTTCTTTTAAGTGCTGAAGCAGGGTGCCGCCGGCGCCGTGAACGATACATTTTGGTGCCCCTGTTGTACCACTTGAATACAAAATATAAAGAGGGTGATCAAAGTCGAGTTGTTCAAATTCAATCTCGGCAACCTTAAACTGGCTAAGATAAGACTGATAGAAAGTTGCATTAGGCACATCGCCGGTGCTATCTGACGCACTAGTATTGCTGCGTAAAAATGGAACCACAATAACTTTTTCAAGCGAGGGTAATTGTCGAGCAATTTGGCTAACTTTATCAAGGTTATCAATCTCTTTTCCATTATAAAAATAGCCATCGGCGGCAATTAAGATTTTTGGCTCTACTTGCCCGAAACGATCAAGAACACCCTGAACTCCAAAGTCGGGCGAGCAGGAGCTCCAGATAGCACCGATAGAACTTACCGCTAACATTGAGATAATTGTCTCAGGGATATTCGGCATATACGCTACCACTCGATCGCCTTTCACTACTCCTGAGGCCCTTAAGGCCTGCGCCATTTGAGAGACGGATTCACGCAACTGCTTCCAACTGACGCTGTTCTTTATTCGCTCCTCGCCCCAGAATACCAATGCGTCATCAGACTCATTTACTCGAAAATTATTAAGCAAATTTTCAGCGAAATTTAATTTCGCTTGAGGGAAGAAATTGGACTCCAGCATCGAGCGGCCTGGCACAAAGACCTCATCGCCCTTAATGCCAGTTACACCACAGAAGTCCCATATCTGTGACCAAAACTCTGCGGTATTTTCAACTGACCAACGATGAAGCTCCTGATAACTCTCAATACGTTGATTGCATTGAGTATTTACCTGTTGGCGAAACCGAAAAAGATTGGTTTCGAGTAACTTGTCATGGGTACAGGTCCATATCGGGTTAGCTAGGCTCATTTTTATCTCAGGCACGTGTAAAAGGATACACATCTTACGTTAGCTAGGCCTATTCACTCAAGCGATTGTCAATTCGATGCTAGTTTCAATTTATCACCGTTACTAGATCGGCGGCTAAAACAGGGCTTATTGTTAGTATGAGACCCCAGCACGACACACAGCCACGAGATAAAAATAATTTGGAATGTATCCATCTGAGGCGCAAGACGCCGCTAGTAGCAATCCGTTTCAAGACATTATCGTTACCATTCGCGTTAGCTCACCAACGCTGGCTGTCAGCTGAACTCCAATCGTCTTGCCAACCCTCAGGAATCGTGCTTGTTTTAAGAAGGCAAGCCCCATCGAGACTGGTATAGAGCTGCGCATATGTTTGTACGTCAGTACCTTGTACTCGTCGATTAATATGCTTTGGTCTTAACTGTTCGATACTAGACAGGCCTGCTGCACCCGTGAGTTCAACTAGACTAGTGACGGTCTGACGATGAAAGTTAGCGACTCGCTCGGCCTTATCGCTTACCACGATTGCCTTATTACGAGATGGGTTCTGAGTTGCAATACCGGTTGGGCATCGGTCGGTGTTGCAGGTGCGTGACTGTATACACCCAAGTGATAGCATCATGCCACGAGCCGAATTAACCGCGTCAGCGCCTAAGGCTAAAATACGCAGAATATGAAATGCGCTAAACATTTTGCCCGACGCAATGATTCGAATTTCATCTCGAAGCCCGACACCCACTAATGCATTATTGACGAAGATCAAGGCATCACGAATAGGCGTGCCGACCGAGTTGGTCATTTCAGTTGGTGCTGCACCAGTGCCTCCCTCACCGCCGTCGACCGTTATGAAGTCAGGTGTAATACCGCTCTCTAGCATAGCCTTACATATCGCCAAAAATTCGTCGCGGCGACCGATGCATAATTTAAAACCTACCGGTTTACCAGCCGAAATTTTACGTAGCTGAGCGACGAATTCAAGTAAACCAATGGGCGTTGAAAACGCGGTGTGAGCGGCTGGAGATATCACATCTTTACCCATCGGAACATCTCGAATATCGGCGATTTCCTGGCTAAGCTTGGCCGCGGGTAAAACGCCACCATGGCCCGGTTTCGCTCCTTGAGAAAGCTTGATTTCAATCATCTTCACGACCTCTTTGCTGGCCATCTCTTTGAACTTGTCTGCATCGAAGCTGCCATCATCATCTCTGCAACCGAAGTACCCAGTGCCAATTTGCCAAACGATATCGCCGCCGTGCTCAAGGTGGTAGGGGCTGAGGCCACCCTCGCCAGTATTGTGTGAGAAGCCTCCCATTTTTGCGCCCTCGTTTAAAGCCATGATGGCATTCTTACTTAGTGCCCCAAAACTCATTGCCGAGATATTTAAAGGCGATGCCATATAGGGTTGAACGCAATCGCTACCACCGAATTTAATACGAGGATCAAGGTTGTCTAAATGTTTTGGTTGCATTGAGTGATTTATCCACTCATACCCGGCTCGATTTACATCAAAAATTGTGCCAAACGGACGAGTGTCATCGGCGTTCTTGGCACGCTGGTAGATTAACGAGCGAAACTCACGATTGATGGGTGTGCCGTCAACATTTGATTCAACGAAGTACTGCTGGATCTCAGGGCGAACCGCTTCGAGAATGTAACGAAAATGCCCGACCACAGGATACAAACGAAGAATCGAATGCCGTGTCTGCTGCATATCGTAAATGCCCAAACCTACTAACGGGCCGAGCACCGTGAAACTCCAAAGCCAAGCTGTGGAGAAAATCGATAGAACGGAGAATAAAGCAACCAAACTGGTCGCAATCAATACAAAACTCTGGCGTGTTGTCACTTTTAAGGCCCTTTTACGTTGAAACTGCATAATGGAAACCAGACAGGTAGCCCCCAAAGACTGAACATTCCGCACCCCTTACCCGGGCTCATTAACGTCATACCGCCGAACAGCAAGAATGCTTGAGAAACGACGACAGCAATGATCTCACTAACGGAGTTTGGCTGGTAATCCAAACGTTGTATTTGACATAAGGAGCCGCTATTTAATTAAGCCCATAGTCTCTGCCACGCACAATAGACCGATCAAACATGAAAAAGGTTACATCAAATTAGTAACTATATTAGTTACCAGCTTAATTTCTAGACAAAGGAATGCTAATTTAAGCTAGCACGTTCTAGATTCGACACGTCTATGATAGCGATCAATCAGACCGGCGTCAGCTTCTTGACAAAGTTCAAAACCATCGCCCATTCGCAGTTAACCCAATGGTAAATGCGTAAAAAAGCTTGGCCACCTTAGGTGGCACTTAGACTCGCACACCCAGCCAACCGTAAAAAATAGAACTTGGATTTACTTAAGCGGTGTAAAAACCTAGCTCTTTAAGCTCTTTAAACTGAATTTCTAAAAGTCTGCACCGCGTAACCGACTAGCTTACTATTACGTTTATCTA
>JAESTB010000469.1 GCA_016763815.1 Arenicella sp. | reverse complement strand
TACTGTTGCGAGGAGCATAAATAGTTAAATCAGCATAGCTGCCGCCGCCTCGTCGATTGTTCCAGAAACCGTGTTCTCCAGTATGTTCAATTTTAGTATCCGAACCACGAGTCTCGAATTTGAAATTATGACCATTGATTGGTACATCGCCAACAACTCTGACCTGTGGTTTATCCCAGCCTTCGATGATGATTTTCCCGTCCATAATTTCGATGTCAATTCGGCCATTAGTTTTGACGTCAATAGTGCGATCTATTTTGTCGGCGTGAGCCGCTAGCGACACTGAAAGGATCAATGTTAATAGCGTTATCTTGATTGCGTTTTTCATTCTTTTACCTCGCTAAATGGACATGCCATTTGCTGTTTTAAACTTGTTCAGAAGCCTTAGCTCTTGTTGATATGTGCGCGCCAGCATGGACGCATAATTTGCGTTAGTCGGCTGCGCCAAAATGGCGCTTTTCAGTTCCATTGATGCACTGTCTATGGTTAGTAACACTGCTTGAACCTCGGCCACGGTTGCCGGATTTATGGTTCCCAGTTCGCCGCTAAGCAGAGTAGTGAACTGGGCGCGAACGTGTGCGTGTTGTTGTTCTATTAGGCTGATTTGGCTTTTCTGATAATCAATGTAGCTGGCCTGCAATTGGTACGTGTCTTGAGCTCGTTGAAAAGACATGCTCGACATGACGAATGCACCGAGCGCTAACATCATGCAAGCGGCCATAGACATCGGCATCCAGAGGCGTTGTACGGCACTTTTTTGAGCGTCTAAAGTGCTAGGTTTAACAACCAGCTCCGGTTTGCCAGCAAAGCGGATATTGGAGTGCACATCGGGCCATAGATCTCGTTCAGGTTGAATGTCCCAATTAAGTTCATCTAAGTATTTAACATCGTCGCTGATGCCTTGTCTTCGATTGCTCATGCTGTCTTTTTTATAGCTCATGCTGCTTGCTCTGCCTGCGCCTTCAAGGTTTTTCGTGCTCTGTGTAAATGAGTCTTTGAAGTACCAATTGCCATGCCGGTGATATCGGAAATCTCGTTGTGTTGATAGCCTAAGTATTCGTGCATTATTAATACCACACGTGCGGTGTCAGATAAGCAGCGTAGGGCTTTATCAATCTCCCGGTGTAAGCCGAATGGTCGATCGAGGCTTTGTGTTTGCTGCCACTCGCTTGTCTCATAAGAATCTTCATCATCTAAGCTGTCGACCTGCCATTTGTTGTGTTTGCGCAAGTGGCCTATTACCACGTTGCTGGTAAGACGAAACAACCAACTACTAAACTTGCTGTCGCCGCGAAAACTGCCGATTTTTTGCCATGCTCGTATAAATGACTCTTGAGCAAGGTCTTCGGCCAATTCTTTCTGTCCACAGAGCCGCAAACATAGGGCAAAAACTTTTCCTATATTGGCTCTGTATAACTTTTCGTATGCAACCTGGTCGCCGTTTTGACTGCGGAGCACTAGTTGCGATTCTTCTTCAAGCAAGACAAAAATCTCTTATGTTTAGAAGTAAGACGGAGTATTGAGCCAAAAGGTTTACACGCTGGTGGAAAAAATGCAAAAAAAAGGCGGAGAATTAGTCTCCGCCCTCAAAACTACTCGCTGCTAGGATTAATTAGCGAGCAGTTTTAGACCAAAACGCTCATACAGCGATGCGCCAACGATCAATATCGCGCCACTCAAGCCAATGATCATCCAATTACCCAACTGAGCAAGCTGAACCAGGTCGAACAACATAATTAAGGTTGCGGTAATAATTCCGAGCACCGCAATCAATCGGCTAAAGGGCATTTTACCGATAGAATTGCCGGCGCTAAGCGTCAACCCGAATGCAAAACCACAGATAAGCAAGGCTTGTAGCGAGTAGATAAGCTCATAGTCGAGACTGGCATTGATCAACGCGATTGGCACTATCGCAATTGTTGTTAAGTTGACTACTAGCGTCTTCCACCAGTCATCGCTGTCGCTGCGCAATTGTTCATAGGCGAAACCGAGAAAGAGTGTTGCACCAACAAACACATCGATACTATTCCAACTCAGAGGCAATACCTGAGTAGTCATAATCGCAATGAAGCCAGCGGTCGCTAACTGAATATTTCAACTAAACGCTTAAAGACTACGTTACCACTAATCAAGTTGCCCAAGCTTCTGACGCTAAAAAACAGTAAGCTGGCGAAGGCTAACAGGGTAGCATCGTCAATATTGTAAAAACTAACGGCACGCGCAAGAATGATTAAGCCTGGCAATAGTAAAATGCCCAGTGATGCTTTGGTCTCTTGAGTCATCAATAGTGCTCTCGATGCATTCCCAGCTGTTTCTCCTGCAACGGATTTTGTGTTGCTTAAGCGCCGTATCAGAAACAGCGCTCCCCAAAGTGCGATAGCCGCCAGCCCGACGGCAACTAACGGCGCACGCACAGGCACAAGCAGTAATGCTGACAATCCTAAAAATCCGATACTCAGAGGCTTGGCGATTTGTCGTGAAAAGATACTAAAGCCAAAGTAGGCTACCGCCGACAATAGCGACAACGCCCCTAAGAAAACCGGAATGAACAAGGCGCCGTGGGTGACCTCCCATTTCATTGACTCTGGGTAGCTGACTAATTGCATATCGATAGCAAACATCGAGTAAGTAAGTGACCCAAGAATGGTGAAGTTGGCGACCACCGATATCAACGCTAAGCCAAAGAATACGCGTGCACCTTTGAATTCTTTAATCAGAAAGCTTAGCGCTAAGCCCGCGCCGGTTAATAATCCGGTCTGCGCAAGTAGCTTTAAATAGCGCGTGATGTCATTGCCTTCAGCCCAACCTTGCAGCATAAACAGAGACATTGAAGCGATAATCGCGCAAGCCCCGAAACCGCGTACTATCTGCGATAACGAGGCTATTTTTTCTAAGCGTGAAAATAGCGACTTTCTATCATCATGTGACTCTTGCTTGCTACTGTGCCGTTTTGGCCCAGTCATAGTCGTTTCGGAAATAGTGGTGTCAGAGACAATTTGTGTATTATTCATTAGTCTTCTCCGATTGTTGTTGTGAGTCTTGGGTAATTACCGCTAGCTGAGCCAATAGGTCGGCCTCATCTTCAGCGCGGGTTAACTCCAGGTCTAAACTATCGCGCGAACAGGCATCGCTGACTGCGAATTCATGCTCTAATACCGCCGACTCCCACCGTTCAAAGGTGTCGTTCAGATTGTCATCAGTGTTTGCATAAGCGACCGCTCGATTGACGTCGGCGACGGTTTGTCGTGAGCGCATCAGATTATGTTTTTGCGTCATCTCGTCTAGCTTGGTTTGCAAGGTTTGCAGGTTGGCCGTGACGTCACGAACTAAATCAGCTTGTTGCTTTTCGGAATAACTTAAGCGACCTATATCGGACTCGCATTGGTTTCGACGAGCGACACACTGCAATGCTTTTTGTTGGTCGCTTGCGGCCAGATCTGCGGCGCGCTTAGTCCACAAGTCAAATTGTTCTTTGGCCTCTCTAAGTTGAGCTTGATAGGCTTGATGCTGTTGTCGCAAAGTATTGATGCGCGCCCGTGTTTTGGCGACTGCTTGGCGGGTTTGTTTAATACTCGCGTCGACGATGGCGTCGTGGTTTTCCAGTTGTCCAACCGCTGAATCTAACGTGGCGGTTATCGAAGTAGATAGTCGTTTGATTAATTTCATAATTGCCTCATATGTGTGCATTAGTTGATTAGGACTTAGGTCATCGTGGGGTGTGGTGTTGACATGAGCAACTAAATATTTGAAAGTAGAGGTGAATTGGACTTTTGGTTCAATATTTTAATACTTACGCGGATTTAGTTACTATATGGCAAGGTCAAAGCAAATCGTTGATGCGATCAAGGTCACGCTTAAACAGCAAGGGTTTACCTACCGTGTGTTAGCCGAAAAGCTGGATGTTTCGGAATCGACCGTTAAGCAGATGTTTGCCAATGGCAACTTTAGTTTGAATCGTTTAGATGCGATTTGTGAGCTTCTTAAGGTCGACATAAATGCCTTGCTGGAAGTATCTGAGTCTTTGGAAGACAGAGTTACCTCAATCAGCCTTGAGCAAGAGCAAGCGTTAATCGAAGACCCGAAATTATTGGTAGTCGCCTATTGTTTAGTTAACCATTGGAAGGTTGAAGAGATTGTTGCGCGTTATGATATTGGTGATACCGAAATCATTACCCTGTTAGCTCGTTTAGATAAGATGCGGCTTATAGAATTGCAGCCGAATAACCGTGTTCGTCTATTGATGGCGAACAATTTTTCTTGGCATCCAAATGGGCCAATCGAAAAGTATTTTCGATCAACAATTCAAACCGAGTTTTTCAATACCTCGTTCGAAGAAGATGGCGCTTTGAGGGTGGTTAAGAATGGTGTGCTAACCACCAAAGGCCAGGCTGACTTGCGTAATCGGTTAAAGATGATCGACTCTCTATTTGATGAGTTATCAGAGCAAGAGCGAAAGATACCCATTAGCGAACGTCATGGAATCACCATGATCTTGGCAATACGTAACTGGGAAGTGAGTGCTTTTACTGACTTAGAAAGAAAACAAAAAGTAGCAAAATTGAAGGCACCTAAACAATAAAAAATATTATGCAAAAACAAGTAACTCAAAAAAAAAGCATGTGGGCGAGAGCTTCCGAGGTTGCCAAACAAACGCCAGCTGATCGTAATCGCTATGTTGACTTGCTCAGAGCTTTGTCAATTAGCGCGGTGGTCATGGGGCATTGGATTATTGCCGCACCTGCGTTTATGGGAGGCATCGCCAGTATGGATCACCTATTACAAATCCAACCGCCGGCGCAATGGTTAACTTGGTTGTTTCAGGTAATGCCGGTTTTCTTTTTTGTTGGTGGTTATTCTAATGGTGTTTCATGGGATGGTGCTCAAGCAAAAGGGCTAGGTTATTCGTACTGGCTTGAGTCTCGCTTACGGCGCTTACTCGGCCCGGCTATACCCTTAGTTTTATTATGGGCGGTATTGGGAATAGTTGGCTATTATCTCGGTCTGTCAGAGAAGATGATCCAAGTGGGATCACAGATATCGCTTGTGCCAACGTGGTTTTTGGCGATTTACTTCGTAATTGTTATGTTCGTGCCGGTGACTCGCGCGCTGTGGCGCAAACTCGGTTTGTTTAGCGTGATATTGCCGTTTGCAATGGCTGTAATCGGCGATATCGTTTATTTCAACACCGAGTACAAATGGTATGGCTGGTTCAATTACTTCTTCATATGGGGCGCGGTTCATCAACTAGGGTATGCCTGGCAGCAAGGCCGCTTGAAGGGGGTTGTGCCTTCCTTGTGCTTGGCCATTGTGGCCGGTTCATTTTTGCTGTTGCTGACGCAATTTGGGCCTTATCCGATAAGTTTGATTGGCGTGCCTGGAGCTGATTTCAGTAACACGACACCACCAAAATTACCGCTAATAGCGCTAGGCTTGACTCAAATCGGATTGCTTCTAGCACTTGAGGGCCCAGCCAGACGCTGGCTTTCAAATGCCAAAGTATGGACCGCGACGGTGTTGGTTAACGGTTTCATAATGCCGATATTTTTATGGCACAGCACGGTCATGATTCTAACTGTCGGCTTTTGCTTTTGGTTACTTCCAGTCGCTCTATCAGTACAACCCGGCAGCGGTCTTTGGTGGGCATATCGGCCAGTTTGGATTTTGATTTACTTCAC
>JAESTB010000468.1 GCA_016763815.1 Arenicella sp. | reverse complement strand
TTTGGCTGAAACTGTTTCGACCGATTTATTGGTTGCACAACATATCGAAAATATCGAGGCCTATAGTTGGGCCAAACTGCAACTGAACTTAGCCAATGCGGTAAATGCACTGGCTGACATTCCGGTTAAGCAAATGCTCGAACAGCGGGGTTTTCGAAAGATCATCGCCGAGGCGATGAAAGAGTTAATTGAGGTTGCTCACGCAAAAGGTATCTCATTGCCGAAGATTGCCGCTGTACCGATGCACTTAGTGCCGAAGGTGCTGAATACTCCTGATTGGTTGTTTAAATTATTAGGTAGCAAGATGATGGATATAGATCCGACCGTTCGCACTTCGATGTGGTGGGATTTGAGCGGTAACAGATTGACCGAAGTTGATGTACTAAACGGCGCGGTAGTGAAAGAAGGCTTGGCGCTTGGCATTGCTTGCCCGATAAATCAGCGTATCGTTGATTATATTCACGACGCCGAAGCGGCTGAAGAGCGAAAGCCGTTCTCGCCGGTTGAATTTGTATCAACTTAAATCCGGCTTAGTAAGCCAAGATTGATGCGCGGGTAATATTAGTGCCACTAATCCGAGAAATATGTAGCTAAGCATTTGGTTTACGGCCGACCATTCTTGCAAAATATAATGGCCAAACAGTAAGCTCAGCATAAAGCCAAACCAAGCATAGATGACCGTGGTTCTAAACCGATTTGACAGTAGAGCAAGTCCTAAGCCTATCTCGACAAAGGGCACCGCCGACAAATATAGGTTTACTAGGGTTGCTGGCAGAGTGATCCTTAAATCACTCTGAAACAAGGCTGAATAGTAATCATAAAAGCCATGGCTACTGAAAAATTTACTGGTTCCCGCCGTTAACAAAATGACGATCATTGTTAACCGTGCAATACGTTCTGCATCTTGGAGTCGATGTTTAGATATCATTTTAGTTTCTGCGTGCTCAGTCTTAGTAGTCAGTGAAGTAACGATATCATAGAGCTGGAAACGGTCAGCTTGGATTTTAAGAATCGTCTTTCAACTAAGTACTGATATTTAATAAGTAGCGTTATTTGAACGCATTAATCTTGCTGTTTTGCTAATTCGGAGTATTAATAAATTATAGTTCGGTGCATGGACAAATTGCTTGGTTAATTAAAAAAGGGTTATGCTGATAGAAATATTCCAGAGAAACCAACATGCTTAAAACGATATTAATAATTGTACTCTTTCTTTTCGTCGCGGCGACAACTGCGGTGGTTTTTCTGCAGTCGTCTTCTGAATGGAGCCCTGGTGATGTAGTTCGTACGCCCGATAGCCGCTTCGAAAATCTACCAGACTATCCATTTGCAGCAAATTATGTAGATGTTCAAGGGTATCGAATTCATTATGTCGATCAAGGTCCAAAAGATGGTGAGACCGTGTTACTTATGCATGGGCAACCCTCTTGGAGCTACCTCTATAGGCACATGATTCCGTTATTAGCAGCCAAGGGCTATCGAGTTATCGCGCCGGATAATGTCGGTTTTGGTAAATCAGATAAGCCAGTAGAACAGTCGTCTCATAGTTATCAGATGCATGTTGATGTGATGAGCGGTTTTGTCGACGCGATCGACTTAAAAGATGCCACGCTCTTCGCCCAAGATTGGGGTGGTTTAATTGGCCTTAGAGTGGTTGAGCAACGACCAAAACGGTTTGCTCGTATCATGCTCTCGAATACAACACTCCCGGCAATGGGTGGCATTAAAGGCTGGCTTGGTTATCCATTGTTTCGAGCCTCGGTTTGGAACGAGGGTGAGGTCCAAGAGCTTAACCTCGGTGGCGATTCGTTCTCATTTACACGCTGGGTTGCCTACGCTAAGACGGCTGAAAAATTTGATTTTGCTATGTTATTTCAGGCGGCAACCACACGCCAATTATCGGGCGCCGAATTAGCCGCTTATGCCGCGCCGTTTCCAAGCGAAGATACCCTCGCGGGCGTCAGAATGTTTCCTAGCTTGGTAGCAAGCCAACTTCGGCAGAACCAAGCGGTGATGGATGATTTCTATGCAAAATGGAGTAAGCCGCTAATCACAGCCTTTGGCGCCGACGACACACTCATGGCAGGCCAAGAGAAGGTTTGGCAGAAAGTGCCTGGCGCTCAAGGGCAAGCCCATACTTTAGTTTTAGACGGCGCGCACTTTATTCAAGAAGATAAGCCTCAAGAGCTGGTCGATATTTTGACTAACTTTATTGAACGCAACTAAATCGAGAACAACTAATTTAAATCACTGGAAAAGCGAATGGCCGATGTCATAAAATGCGCTCTCTATGACCATTTTGAAGTGGCGTGTATACGGCGCTGTACGGTTTTACTTGAGCTAAAGAACGGAGAAACGATTAGCGGGGTAGCCGGCGACCTAAAGAGTAAAAACGGCGTAGAATTCTTATTGTTAGTGACGGATGACGGCCAGCGCTCGGTTAACTTGATGCATATTGATGTTTTGGTGTTTTCTGACAGCGGCGAAAGGATTATTATTTCGTAGAGCGTTTATATCGGGGGAGGGGTAATGACTTATCACATAGCACAGTTAAATATTGCACGGTTTCGTTTGCCGCAAGAGCATCCTGACAATGCAGATTTCGTTAACAACTTAGATCGAATCAATGAGATCGCCGAGCAGCAAGACGGTTTCGTTTGGCGCTTTAAAGGCGACGGCAATGATGCCCTTGACGTTAAGGCTTTTGATGACCCCAATGTCGCCTCAAATATGTCGTTGTGGAAAAGCCTTGAAGCTCTTAGCGCGTTTGTTTACCGAAATCGGGAGCATAGAGAGATCATGCGAAGGCGGCATGAGTGGTTTGATAAGATCGATTTCTACCTCGTGCTTTGGTGGGTTGAGGCCGGTCAGATCCCTAGCATAGACGACGCTAAAGCGCGTTTGAGATTGTTAGAAAGCATCGGTGCTAGCGAACAAGCGTTTACCTTTAAAACACCATTCTGCGCGCCGAGTGGCGACCGAATCCCGGCAGTTTTTGATGATTGCGCTTAAACTAGTCGTTTTTTACCGATATAAGATTTAGACAATGGCGAGTCAAATGAAATGTTTGGTTACTGGAGCCACGGGCTTTTTAGGGAGCAACCTTGTTCATCAGTTAGTGTTGGAAGGTTGGGATGTCCGTGCTTCTGGGATGCACGGTTCTGAGACAAAGTACATTCGGGGTTTACCGATTGAGATTGTGTTTGCTGACATCACGATTGCTGATGAGGTTGATCCACTGGTTCAAGATTGCGATGTGGTTTTCCACGTGGCGAGTGATGCCTCATCATGGAGCAAGACTAAACAACGTCAACGCGCAATAAATGTTGAAGGCTCTATTAACGTGGCCCAAGCATGTATGAAATTCGGCGTCTCACGTATGGTGCATACCAGCACCACCGCCGTTCTCGGTTATGACCCACAGGGAGGTTGTGTTGATGAGGAGAATGCAGATTTTAATTGTGATGGAATCGGTTTTAATTACGGTGAAACAAAGTATCAAGCTCAGAAGGCCTTGGAAAAACTTAACCAGCTGGGCTTAGATGTTGTGTACATGTACACCGGGTTTCTAATTGGGCCGTTCGATCATCGCTTGCAATTAGGCCGAGTACTATTTGACCTAAAAAATGGAAAAATGCCATTCAGCCCTGGTGGCGGGGCGTCGTTCTGTCATGTCACTGAAGTCGCAAAAGCACATATTCAAGCGGCTAAACGGGGGTTCTCGGGCGAAGGTTACGTGTGCGCAGGGTTGCCAACGACCAACATGAGTTACCACGACTTTTTTACCAAGATGGCGTTCGTGATTGGTGTAAAGCCGCCGAAGATTAAGCTAGGTACTCGTACTTTGGTAGTCTATGGAT
>JAESTB010000467.1 GCA_016763815.1 Arenicella sp. | reverse complement strand
GATACTTTGGTGGTGTTTGAGAATTACCCAGTTGACCAAGAGATAGAAAAAATTATAGCCGGTTCTGAGTTAAGTGTTACGGATATAACAAATGAAGAACAAACCAATTATGCTTTAACTCTAATGGTGTTACCAGAAAGCACCGGTCTGCATGGCAAGTTGAGTTTTGAATTGGGGTATCGAGCAGAGCGCTACGAAGAAGGGACAGTAACAAGAATTTTAGAGCAGTTGGAATTGATTTTAACAGGGCTGCTGGATCACTCGCGCAAAACGGTGAGCGAGTTGTCTATCTTAACTGCTGAAGAAGAACATCGGCTGCTGATCGATTGGAATGATACGGCCTCGGATTATCCGCAAGATAAATGTATACATCAACTCTTTACCGAGCAGGTCGCCATCCATCCTGACAAGGTAGCGGTGGTGTATCAAGATGAAACGTTGAGTTATCGACAGCTCTATGACAAAAGTCATGAGCTCGCGTTGTATTTACAGTCACTGGGCGTTAAGCCCGATAGTCTGGTTGGGCTGTGTGTAGAAAGATCCCCAGAGATGATGGTGGGGATACTGGGGATCTTACAGGCAGGTGGGGCTTATGTGCCGCTGGATCCTGACTATCCAGATGAAAGGTTGACTTATATGTTGAAGAACAGCCAAGTCAACATTGTCCTTAGTCAGGAAAAGTTTAAGGAGAGGTTTAGCACTCTAGCTCCAAAAAATACTGAATTAGTTACTTTAGATCAGCCGTGGTTAGAGATTCAAGATTGTGTTGAAAATATAAAGACCAAGAAAGTTACACTACACTATGATGTAAATCCTGATCATCTGGCTTATGTGATTTATACCTCAGGTACTACTGGAAAACCAAAAGGAGTGATGGTGGAGCATAAGGCATTAGTGAATCGAATTTACTGGATGCAGCAACAGTATTCTTTAAACACGGACGATATTGTATTACAGAAAACCCCATTTAGTTTTGATGTTTCTGTCTGGGAATTCGTGTGGCCAATGATATCAGGAGCGTCCGTTGTTTTCGCTAAACCAGAAGGTCATAAAGATGCCCAGTATTTGGAAGATCTAATAAATAAAGAAAAAGTAACGACATTGCATTTTGTTCCATCCATGTTGAATGTCTATTTGAATCATGCAAAAACCAGCTGTAGTAGCATTAAACAAATATTTTGTAGTGGAGAAGCTTTAGACAGTAAATCAGTCAATGATTACAAGACAAAATTTCCACAGGCTTTATTACTTAATTTATATGGCCCAACAGAAGCAGCGATAGATGTAACAGCTTATGATTGTTCGCAGTTAGATTCCGCATTAGTTCCGATCGGTGCTCCTATCGCTAATACTCAGATCTACATTCTTGATAAGGAAAATAACCCGGTTCCAATAGGCGTGCCTGGTGAGCTCCATATAGCAGGAGATGGTCTCGCCAGAGGCTATCTCAATCGCCCTGAACTCACTGAAGAAAAATTTATCCCCAACCCCTTTAATCCAGGCACCCGCATGTATAAAAGTGGTGACTTAGCCCGCTGGCTGGTTGATGGGAATATTGAATACCTGGGGAGAATAGACACCCAAGTTAAGATCCGAGGTTATCGTATTGAGCTTGGTGAGATTGAAGCGCAACTCAATCAAAATTCCGAGATCAAAGACAGTGTCGTCATTGCACAGAAGCAGGAGGGTAATAAACAACTGGTCGCCTACTATGTGGCTAAAGGTAGCAAGCAAGAGCAAGTTGTTAATCTGACTAATGAAGATCTCCGGACCCATCTCCAGCAAACTTTGCCTGAGTACATGCTGCCCGCAGCATTTGTCAGCCTAGAGGCGATTCCACTGACGCCCAATGGTAAAGTTGACCGCCGTGCTTTAGAGCGCATGGATGTGAGCTTAGAATCAAGCCAAACCTATCTCGCCCCACGCAACGCGACGGAAAAACTACTGGTTGCTATCTGGGCTGACGTTCTAAACCTCGAGCCTGAGAATATCGGAGTCAATGACAACTTCTTCGAACTCGGTGGCGATTCTATTAAAACTATCCAAATTGCCTCCAAAGCGATTGAACATCATATTCATTTTGATGTTCGTGACATGTTCAAGTATCAGAGTATTCATGAGCTACTGAGTCATTGTGATACCACAAAAGTTAGAGTAATTCTCAAAGAAGAAGGAACCTTGCAAGGTGCGGTTGACTTAAGTCCTATTCAGTCCTATTTCTTTAAGTCCACTCAAACAGACATCCATTATTTTAATCAATCTGTCCTTTTAAATCTGAACGTTCATTTATCTATTGACGTTCTGCAGGACCTGATCATTCCCTTGCTGGAACAGCATGATGCCTTAAGGCTACGATATGTCAAAGATGGCAACGACTGGCAGCAAGGTTACCTTGGTTCTGTTGCTAATACACCAGACGCGCTCGGAATTCATTCTTATGATATAGCCGCTCTGGAAGAAAAAGAGATACCTGATTACATAGAACAGACTTGTAATCATTGGCAAGCTCGGCTTGATCTGGAAAAAGGACCTATCGTGAGATGGGTTTATTTTGATTCGAAAAGCAATGGATCTGATCGGTTAGCTATTATAGTTCATCACCTCGTCATTGATGGTGTGTCCTGGCGTATTCTTCTGGAAGATCTAAATCAGCTCATCGGGCAACAATTTGCGCAGCAACAACTGCAACTATCGCAAAAAAGAAGCTCCTATCGAAACTGGGTTGACTCTTTAGCCGCCTATAAAGAATCTAAGCAAGGCCAAAAAGAACTGACATTCTGGATTGACCAAAGTAAAAAAAATCAGCACGTCAGCAATGCCTTTGTTGCTAAAGCTTACCGCAATCAAGACATTCAGCATAAAAGCGTTTTACTATCAAAACCTAATACAGAAAAATTGCTGAAACACTGTCATCAGGCCTACGGCACAGACATAAATGATCTCTTACTGACTGCGGTTATGCTGAGTTATCACCAAGCGACCGGTGACAAAACACTGATGCTTGACTTAGAAGGGCATGGCCGAGAGCAAATTGATCCAGCCATTGATATTACAAAAACAGTGGGCTGGTTTACCAGTCTCTATCCGGTTAGTTTCGAGCTGTCGAATCCAGAAGATATCGGTCAAAGCATTAAGGAAGTAAAAACGGCTCTACATGAAATACCCAACAAAGGTGTTGGTTTCTCGATTTTTCGCTACATCGACAAGCATGAGGCCATCAACGCAATTCCGGACGCCCAGGTTGTCTTTAACTTCTTAGGTGATTTTCAGTTAAACGAAAGAGAATCAGTCAATAATTATTTCACCTTCGGTGGTGATTCTACTGGCGATAGCAGTTCGCGGCAAAAAGAAGTCAATCACCTCGTTGCGATTAACGGCTTGGTGGTATTCGAACAGTTATCCTTTACCTTTAGTTATCCTGAGGAATGGCAAGGGCAAAAAGTTAGCCATTGGCAAACATACTTTATTTCAGCATTAGAGACACTGATTGAGCATTGTGATGATTCACCCAGGATCGGATACACGCCGAGTGATTTTCCATTGTTGCCAGCTTCATTAGAACAATTAGATGAAATGCTGCCAAACCTGAAGCAGCAACGGAATATAGAACTCAATAATGTTCAGGATATTTACCCATTAACCCCTTTGCAATCAGGGATTTTGTTTGAAACTCTATACGCGCAAACGGAAGAGAATAAAGGGATGTATTTGACGCAATCCGCCATTGGTGTTAGTGGTCAAGCCGACATTGAAGTGATGCAACAAGCCTGGCAATTGATCTTGAATCATTATGACGCATTACGAATGGTCGCTGTCACGGCAAATGTAGCCAAAATCAAAATGGACTTACAAGTTATTCTCAAGCAAGTCGATTCAAAGATTGAGTGGGTTGGCTGGCCTGAGAAAAATGATGCAGAACTCAAATCTGCCTGTGAACAATGGATGCAAAAAAGCAAACGTTCAGGAATAAATCTTGATCAGGCCCCATTGATGCGCATGAGTCTTTTTCAGGGGCAGGAATCTTGTTACTTACTCTTTGAACAACATCACATGATGATGGATGGATGGTCACTGAATATTGTCCTATCTAATTTATTTAAGCTTTATCAAGCGCTGTTGCAGCAGCAAGATTACCAACTCCCACCAAGTGCTCCTCATAAAG
>JAESTB010000035.1 GCA_016763815.1 Arenicella sp. | reverse complement strand
ACCTGGCTGATCGAGCACGCGCGATACCAATGTCGAACCACAAAATGACATATGAAAAATAAACCTATTCACAGGCCTACTTAAAGACGCCCCCTTATGCGAGCTAAGCGTCTCTCTGATTGGCAGAAAGTAGCCGCGGTCACTGTTTGAAAGCGCCGTGCGCCCGTCTAAAAATGAACTAGCTGAAAGGGTTTCTCTAGTGGTTTTGACAAACTTAAATGACTCATTTTGCAAATCTATTGCATCTAAGAAATATTCTGGGGAATCTAGTATTGATTGCGAGTCCGCCTCAGCAGCGAGGGCCTTGGCCTCTTGTTCTAACATTTTCAACAACTCTCATATGCTTTTAGTTTCTGTCTAAGTCAGCTAACTCGTACGCTTAATAAGCCCTATGATCTTTTGAGTAACTGACTATTACTCAGATGCCGCCAACGTACTAATAGATTCAAAAAAATAACTTTATGAACAAGCTTTAATGTTTGAGTTGTCAGCGCAGCATGTTTTTCATGCGCCTTTTGGGGTGTTTGGTTCCGTCTAACTAGCCGTTGCGTGTAGTAGTCACCCCATTGAAAAAAATCCTTGGGCAGAGTCTACGCTCTTTGCTCCAAAAGAACGGGAGGGCGATGAGACACGATCATCGGCACTAGGTCTTTCGGCAACACTCATGAGCGAGTAATCTCCTGCTTAGGAGATAACCGAGACTCGCCTAATCAAATACTCAAATCGCGTAAATTATAATCCTTTAAATCAGCCATTCGCCCAGCGTTCCAATCAAAAACCTCGTCACCATCGCTATGTAAACGATACTCATACGCCACCTCATCAGGAAAGTGTTGCTTACGGGCCGAAATAGCATAGCCAATCACTTTAGAACGTTGACGGATAAAATCAGCATCGTAAATAACCGCCTCGCTATGAATACCCGCACCCATCACATTAAGCACCGATGAAACCCAAAGTTCACCGAAATACGTCGCTCAAAACCAGTATTAGCAAATGAACCATGCACTAATTGCCGATTACAAATAACCTCATCACCCGCATCACATACCAGCGGCACCGCGTTATTAATCCGCTCACTACCCGCTGTCTCGATCAATTCCTTGATATCAAGCTTGCCCTGCTTATGTGTGCCTGGCACACGCCATTTACCGCCGTGCTACCATAGGCTTATGCCATAAAATTAAAGCCATGGCTAATAAACTAGGGTGCGCATAAAGGCGTAAACATGCTTGAGAAAATCGCTACGAACCCAACACCACAAACGGTACTTCTTTGGGGACATCAGCGGCGGCTTGAGGTTCGAATAACTTCACTTGATGACGTCCGTTGGCAATTGTTGCCCCCCCCCTTTAGGAGTTGATAATAATCTTAGCACTGCTGCGTAGATAAATCGGCACACTTGTAGCTAAAGCCCGCTCTATAATTCAGATCAAAATTAGTTTTTCATGTAAATTCGCTTTAAGTTCGACACTGAAGTCAGTATGCTCTTGCCCCAATATCACTAATGTTATTTAAAGTGCTCAGGGGTAATATGGATTTTAGAAGAGTTGTCGCGACAATCGTCGTTTTTATTTCGTTCTCAGCACAAGCAATGATGCCTGATTTTTTCTCAGAAGCGTCATCGCCAAACCCTGACCGAGGTGCTACCTCTTTAGCCCCGAACGAAATTATTGATACGTTCTCTGGCAGTTTAAGTATCGTTCACACCGATTTGGTCGTACCCGGAGACGGCGGCTTAGATATACGCATACAGCGCAGTTATTCCTCTAACCATATCTATCTAAGGCCAGATAATCAGCCGAATAATTCTAATAGTTTAGTTCGTTCAAGCCCTTATGGTCTAGGGTGGTCACTGCATTTCGGCAGAATTAGAACTAACTTACTAGACCCGAATTTTGCTTGCCCAAATACCAGTACCGTCAAGGCAACAACGCTGAACAACCCAGTAATGGAAATGCCAAATGGAAGTCAGAGGCAGCTGCTTTGTAATACGTCTCCCTCATCATTTTCGACAAATGCGCCATTTATTTCAAAAGACAACTGGGCTTTTAGTGTTTTAAGAAACTCTCAAGGTGGCATGAGCGGTTATCAAGCCATTGACCCTCAGGGCATGAAGTACACCATGAATTACTTAATAGACGGTGGGCGCGCACCGCTAGGCGACGAGGAGCAGGTTTGGTATACGACTAAAATTGAAGATAGAAACGGTAACCGAATCGATATTGCGTATGATTCAAGAAGTGATTTGGAAAGTCCAATGTATACAACCATCACCTCACCTGATGGGCGTCGTGTTGATTTTTCGTATAGCAACGCCCACCTTCCTGAACGAGCAAAGCTAACGTCTATTCGATATGGAACCCGGGTAGTTAATTACCATTTTAACAACTTCACCCCAGATTACACACCGCCTAACAATCAAGCCTATAAACAACTTGTGCGAGTTTCAATCCCTGGCGGACAAACGACTGGCGAATGGAAATATACCTATCACACTAAGTCGGTCGGTCAGCCTGGTGATAATAATCTAAAGACAATGACCCACCCAGGAGGGGCAACGGTTACGTATGATTATGACTATATGTGCATTCTATTTAGCAACTGCGCCCTTACTGGCCAATATGTTTCACTGGTGGTCAAGTCAAAAGTCAATGCAGGCCGAGGCATTACCAGAGGCTCTTAGTTGTTTGATTACTCTGTTTCCTCAAATGAGGCATTCAATATTGTTAAAATCACCGGGCCCAATAGCATTGAGGAATATCGGCACCACAAACCACCCGTCAGAGTCCGCATCGGCCTTCCTTCTTCTGGCACCTTGAATTTATGGCGCGCAGGCTTACTTGACACCAAAACAATACGAGACCTAAGCAACAGGCTAATCCAAATAGAAGCCTATCAGTATGATAAACGTCAATTATCAAGCGAACCGTATGAACGCTTTCCGTATGCCTATTCGTTAATTTTTAACAATGACCCTAAAACGTACCAACATTATTTAACCGAGAGAAAGATAACCCGCGATGGTACTGATTTTATCACTCGTTATGAAAATTTTGCCGACAATATAAATCCACATCGTATTGTCGAAATTGGCCAGCAAACAAAGACCACAACTTTGACATACTACCCCCGCAGTGACGGTCAAAATATTGTCAGTCAAGTCGCGACTCAGAGCGTTGGTTCTGGCACAAATCGCAAAATAAGCCGAACCTTTGATTCAAGAGGTAATACAACGGCTGAAAACCGCTATGGTGTGCTGACTAAATACTCATACGACAGCAAGGGTAACGTAACTCGAGTAGAAGACGCGCGCGGCAACCAAACAGACTATTCTCAATATAAACTTGGAGTACCCAGGGCAGAAAGCCATCCAGAGGGTGTTGCTATTAGCCGTTCAGTAGACAATTTTGGTAATGTGACGACGGTGCAAGATGGTCGAAATAACGCCACAAACTATCAATACGATGATATTAATCGCTTAACCAGCATAGACCCACCCAGAGGTGCCACAACTAACATCTCATGGTCAACCAGTCGCCGAACAGTTAACCGGGGTCGATACAATCAAGTGACCGACATTGACGGCTTTGGCCGCACGATCTGCACACAAACGGCGGGGGTTTATATTGGCCTTGCCTACGATGCGCTAGGCAACCGAACCTATGAAACATACCCAAGCTATTCAAACTGCAACTCATCAGCACGAACTCGCTTTACCTATGATGCATTGAACCGAACGCTTAAAACCACGCATACTGATAACACATCACAAACTATTTCTTATTTGTCGGCTAATCGTCAAAGCTTGCGCGATGAACGCAATAAAATATTTGTTAGCACTTACCGCTCATTTGGCAACCCGGACAGTCAAGAGCTAATGAGCGTAACCGGCCCAGAATCGCTTAATTACAATGTTGAACGTAATATTTTAGGCCAAGTGACCAAAATCACTCGTGATGGAATAGTGCGAAATTACAACTTTGGTTCAAGTATCTTCATGTTGAACGAAACACACCCTGAAACTGGTAGAACAGTTTACGGGCGCGATGTAAACGGCAATCGAACAAGCAAAAAAGTCGGCGCGTCAGGCACTACCTTTTATACCTATGACCGCTTGAACAGACTGACTAATACGAATTACCCCGGCTCAACCCCCGACACTGTTCGTTTTTACGATCAAAACAGCAATGTAACCCGAATTAGCTCAGGTATCAGCAATCTAGCGTATCGCTATGATCAAAATAATAGCATTGAAACTGAGTCGCAAACGATTGAGGGTAAAACCTACAACATTAATTATGCTTACGATGATTCGGACTTCGTAGCGTCTACCACCAACCCAGATAATAGTGTGATTAACTATTCACCGAACGCATTGGGTTGGCCTACCAAAGCGGCACCGTTTGTTACAGCCGTCACGTACAACGCCTCAGGTCAACCGCTTAGCATTGGGTATCAAAATGGCCGCACAACTACTCACAGTTATCAACCACGGTTGTGGCCTAATGTGACTGCGGTTAATGGTGGGGTCTCCAGCCGAACGCGTAATTACGATGCCAGTGGCAACTTACTTACATTGAGAGATAACTTAAGCAGCCGATTATCCAGAACCATGACCTACGACGGTCTTAACCGCATCAGGTCAGCCAATGGCCCTTGGGGCACCAGTTCTGTGACTTACGGCCTAGCCGATGACATCGCCACCAAGCGCATGGGCACTGGCAGCAATCTTACCTACAACTACAATACAAACAACCGAAAAATTAGTTCAATCTCTGGCTTGCAAGGCATCAGTGGTTCGGCCACTTTCTCCTACGATGTGTACGGCAATATAAGTCGCAAATCCAATAGCAGTGGTGGTTGGTCGTACACCTACGATGATGCATCCAACTTAAGAGAGATTAAAGACACCGCTAACAATACGCTCAGGCAATACGACTACTCGGGCCTTAGGCAACGTGTAAGGTCAATTAAACCTGATGAAACACGCTTACACGTGGTAAATCAGCAGGGCCAAATTGTTGGTGAATTTGTAACGATTGGTGATAAACCGAATATCACTAATGTGTATTTGGGCAACCGTTTAATTGCTGAGCTTGAATTAATCGATAATAATAACCCTGAAACGGTCACTGGCCCCGGCTTTGGCGGCGGCGATGTGGGCACGACCGTGACAAAGCGCTTTACCTTAGACAAGTTAATAGAGAGCCTTGAATATTGTGTCGATGGCTATGCCATTAACGCATCGAATGAAGTACTGGTTCAAATCAACGGCACCACTGTCGGCTTTTTAAGGGCCGGAGGTAATGGCACAAAAACATGCTTCAATGTGCCTACTCAAATATTACGCCTAGGCGTGAACACGGTGGTGTTCTCGCAGCAAGGTGGCGATGGTGTTTGGGGGATTGGTGTGGTGGCGGAAAATATAAAAAACTTCTTCAACCCCGCCAGCGTAATACCCACCATCATGCTATTGCTTGATGATCAAGCAACTCAAAACCCACAATAGGAGGCAGCATTATGAAAATACTTAATTATGTAGTAACCGCGTTTGTTGCCTTACTTATTTCAGTATCGGCGCATGCACAACAGTACAGTAAAATCACTTACGTACACAGCGACCCCGATGGCACCGCCTTCGCGGCGACTAATGAGCAAGGCAATGTCGAATGGAAAATAGAACACTTTCCATTTGGTCGTGAGTTTGAAAACACCAGTCAAGACAGAAAGAGTGACATTAGCTTTGCAGGTAAGCCTTATGACGAAGAAATAGGCTTAAGTTATTTTGGCGGTCGTTGGTATGACCCTGATGCGGGTCGGTTTACTGGTATTGACCCGATGCCTGTTCAAGCGAATGATTATGAAACTTTTAATCGTTACTCTTACGCATTTAACAATCCATATAAATACGTAGACCCCGATGGTAACTTTGCGTTCTTAATTCCTATAGCCATATTTATAGCAAAGGAAATCGCAGCAGAAGCCGCCAGCCGAGCCACGGGTGGTACAACAGACTTTTTATCAGTTCGTCGCAGCGGAACAAAGCTGATTAAAGGCGGAATTAGCTTATTGAACAAGCAAAAGAAGAACAGCTTATGCTTTGTCGAAGGCACACCAGTGCATACTGAAAATGGACTAAAACCAATCGAGAGTATTGGCATTGGCGACCTTATTCTTAGTAAGAATGACATTACCGGTAAACCGACCTACAAAACAGTGACTCAAACCTTTATCAATGACGATAAAGAAGTTCTTGATATTGAGTTTCAGAACCATGGAGGTACATCAGAAACTTTTGGCATCACTCAAGAACACCCAGTGTGGGTAGAGAACAAAGGTTGGGTTGAGGCCGGAAACTTAAAAGTTGGAGATAAGGTCGATAGGCTGGATGGTCAATCATCAACGGTTGCCGACATTAGGCACCGGCCCCATACCGAACGCACGTACAACATCGAAGTTGAGGACTACCACACGTATTTTGTGGGGGATTCTGGGCTTTGGGTTCATAATATGTGCGTTGGCGGTGCGAAGAAGAACGGTGATAATATTACTGTTTATAGAGGGGTGTCAGCGAAGCATCCTGCTTTACCTGAAGCGAAACTAGGAAAAAGCACTCCAAGAGGTGGGCACTCAAACCCTGAAAGGCACAATAATTTTGACACTAAGTCGGAGTTTACCTCTTGGACAACTGATCCAAAAATCGCTAAAACATTTGCAAATACAGAAGGTCCGGGTGGGGTAGTTCTTAAACAATCAGTTAATAGAAGTTCTCTTACTCGTTCTCCTGATGTTTTTAAAGAAAAAGAGGTGCTGAGACGGGGGCGTACTCGAGGAGCATCTGTGAAGAAACAATGATTGGGACAACACTATGAGAAAAAAAAATTCTTTGGAATTAATACGACAATCTATTTTAAAAGGAAATATTCATCCTGAGTTGAGTTCAGTTGTTGAATTCATTCTTGGAGCATTAGACGGTATAAACGACTATAAGTATTACTCTAATAACCTAGTGCCTAAGGAGTTAATTAATATATATAAGAAGAGGTTAGCCAATTTGTTATCAGAAGGGGGGGAGTTTGGTGGATTTTCAGAAACTTTAACGTCCTTGAATGAAGGTGAGATACCTACCTGCATGGTTACTGCTGATTCAGAAAAATATCATGTATCGATACTAGCAAATGATGATGTCAAAATTATCGGCGCCGTTTTTGTTGAGCATTAGTCTACCGGATGTGTATGAGCCTCAAAGAAGGGAGACACTTTAAAGCCCAGGCCTTTTGCTAAGAAATCAATTCCTGCGCGAGGTGAAACAAGGAATTTTAATAAAGCTGAAAGAGCAAAAATAAATGAAACAGGGAAAACAAATGGTTGTCACACTTGCGGAACAAGAACAGCTGGTACTAAAAGCCGAAATTTTATACCTGACCATCAACCAGCTAATACTTTGAACCCTTCTTGTGGATCACAGAGGTTTTTTCCTCATTGCAAAGGTTGTAGCGGAAGGCAGGCAGGGCAAGTAACTCAAGCTAAGCGTAAGAGAGCAAAATGACGGATTTGAGTAATATTTCAAATACCAAAAAAGAATGTTGTGAATTTTATGAGGCTGATTTCTTTCCGCCTGATGATGAACAGCTTGTTGTTATATCAGATGGAGTCTATGAAAGTGATTCTGTTGAAGGTGTGCGTTACCAATCACCTGGCCATATGAGTGGATGGTGGGTTACAACTGATAGAGACAATGGTGATACTGACTCATTGAAAACGGTTCACTTCTCTCATATAAAAGAGAAGCGACCTAGTATCGCAGTTTATATGGCTTTGCCTTCTGGTTATAGATTTATAATAGGAAGTGCTGAGGATATGGTTTGGCTTGATGAAGCTGTAGCGGAAGAAACGCCATAGGTTGTATGTAATGGTAAAAGGTCTAAATAGAAATGAATCATTATATTCACGACGTTAACGCATTAGGTTCAATTGAAAGCGTGCTCCATAGTTCACGTGGTTTAGCTTTACTTGACGCAATATTTATGCCCGAGTGGGAATTTCGCTACTTTTCTTTTAATTCTAAATGGAATATAGAGAAGCGAGAAATGATGGCCTCAATGCGAGATGGTCAAGGCAATGAATACTTTCTAATTTTCACCTTAACTGGAGTAGTGGGAAAATTTTTATATGAGAAAAATGCTGAAAAACCTCTCGAACTGTTGAGTCAAATTCCTAATGAATTTTCTAGTTTCAAATCTGAACCCGCTTTTGATATACAGAATACGTCGTTTTTTATTTGGAGAAAAAATAATGAGAAAAACTGGTGTTTGGCACATGATCTTCCCAATAATCGTTTGCCGATGCTAGCTTTTTTAGAAACAGATTTGGGGCATTATATCGAATGGGCCGAGCGATACTACGATGTTGAGATTGAAACTGAGGTTGCCCAAAAGGTCTTCTCTAGCTTAAGAGTTACTCAAGATGACCTATCTTCTCTAAATCCTGAGTTGACTTTAGATGATTTGTTAGGTGATATAAGAGAGATCTTGTGAAAATTGATCGATTTTTTATCGGTCGTTTGAAGCCATACAACATTTTTTGGTTAAGAAAAAAATTAGCCGAGGCTGCACTGATTATATTGTTAAGCTTGAGAATGCGGATAATGGCGATACGCCAGCAACTGATCAGTTGTTGGCGGATTTAGATAGTGAATCAGAAAATTACTGAATGTGTTTGTCACTAGACATCCAAAGCCCTAGTTCAATTCACCTGACTAATATCAACACCCGCATGATTCACTATAACGCCTGGCGCACCTTGCTCTAATTTTTGACGCAAGTCATCAGGAATAGGCAATTTAGTATACTCAGCCGCATCAACCATCACGTAAACCACCTCAGCACTAGCAACGCTAATGCCAGTTTCATAATTGCGAATCTCAAACTCAAACGTATAAGAACTATTGCCCACCTTCCCAGTGATAACTTCAATTGCTAAAACGTCGTCAAAGGTTGATGGTGACTTCCATGAAATGTTGAGGTTAACTACTTGGCTATCAACGCCCATCGCCAGAACATCATTGTAACTACCCCATACCGCACGACTGTATTCGGTTGCGGCAATATCGACAAACTCTGCGTATTTGCCATTAAAAACTATTTTTTGCGCATCGCATTCAGAGTAGCGAACGCGCAGTAGATGTGTGAAATTGTTCATTTTTCTTATCAATTAAATCCACACATCATTCTGTGCGGTCAGTTCGCTAGTATCACTATCACCGGTATTTAATACACCTCGTGGCTCTATCAACAACTTCTTCACCTCATGCTCGGCATGCGGCCTATGCTCGACGCCTTTCGGCACCACGTACATTTCGCCAGCATTAACCTGCACTGCGCCGTCAGTGAAGTCGATCGTTAGCGAGCCCTCTAAAACGATGAACGTTTCATCGGTATCTTGATGATTGTGAAAAACGAAGTCACCTTTAACTTTGACTAATTTAAATTGATAATCGTTCATCTCAGCGATCACCCTCGGCGACCAATGTTCGGAGATTAACGACAACTTGTTTTTAAAATTAATAGCTTTACGGGTCATAATAATATTTTTATTGTATTGATACCTCAGCGTAACTCAGGGACGAAATAGAAATAGCTTGGAATGTCTCCAATTGAGGCGAAAAACGCGGCTAATAGCGATGGTTGCAGGGATGCAATTTACTTAGAGCAGTGCAGAAGCAACTGCCGAGCTATTAGCAAGTTTTTCAACGAAAAGTGGAGGCATTACAAACATTTTT
>JAESTB010000466.1 GCA_016763815.1 Arenicella sp. | reverse complement strand
CTTTTGTCGCGGCTGGGTTTGGTCGAGCGGTTGGCCGTTAGTCGAACCACTAGTTCCATCGTTGGTAGCACCTTCAATAGTGCTTTCAAAAGTGGGCAAAGCCACGCTCAACCTTGTATAATCGTTGCATGAGCTCAGAGCAATCTAAACCACATCCTATGGATACTAACGAAACCAACGCTGATTTTGATAAGTCGGCTAACGACTCAAATAAATCCATTAAAGGCACGGGTAAGCCATCGAAAGGTGGCGATAAGCCGGCTGAGAGTTCTAATAAGCCAGCAAAAGGCTTTTATGTATTGCCTAATTTGTTCACTACCGCAGGGCTTTTTGCCGGGTTTTACGCGATCATGCAGGCTCGATTAGGGCACTTCGAAGCGGCGTCATTAGCCATTTATGCGGCGATGGTCATGGATATTATTGATGGCCGCCTTGCTAGGCTAACCAATACACAAAGTGATTTTGGGTCAGAATACGACAGTTTGTCGGACATGGTGTCGTTTGGCGTTGCGCCAGCGATGGTGTTGTTTGAGTTTGCGCTTACCGACCTTGGTCGTTTTGGAAGCTTGGTCGCTTTTATCTATATCGCCTGCGCCGCGTTAAGGTTGGCTCGATTTAATGTCGCAGCCAGCGATGATAAAACTCATTTCACCGGCGTGCCAAGTCCCGGTGCGGCGGCCATGATTGCCTCGACTGTCTGGGTATTCGTTGATGCCGGTATTGCGCCTAGCGACTACAACATTGGCCTTGCTTTATTAATGATGGTAATGGCCTTAGCGATGGTGAGCAATATTAAGTACCGCTCTTTCAAAGACTTTGAATTCAGAGATAAAATGCCGTTCGTTGGCTTGATTATATTGGTGCTAATTATTGCCTTTGTATACCTAGATCCGCCCTCGGCCTTCTTAGCTATTGGTTCGATATATATGATTAGCGGCGCTGTGCTTTACCTATTAGGCAAGTTTCGGGGCAAGCAAGACCTATCAGAATAAACACAAACCGCGATCATTTACTACGACATGATCTAGCTTAACCGCTGATTAGCCAGACACAACACAGACCCTAATTTAGTCAAAGATATGAAATTTGAAGGCAGTTTGGTCGCACTAATTACGCCAATGGCTGACGATGGTGCGGTCGATTATGTCGCGTTAACTCGATTAATCGAGTTACACGTCGAGTCAGGCACACACGGAATCGTAGCGGTTGGTACTACCGGGGAATCATCAACTTTGAATGTTGATGAACATTTGGCGATTGTCGAGCACACTATTAAAGTTGTAAACAAGCGTATACCTGTAATCGCTGGAACGGGGGGGAACTCTACTCAAGAAGCTATTCACTTGACCAGACATGCCCAGTCGCTGGGTGCTGACGCGGCTCTTTCTGTGGTTCCTTACTACAACAAGCCAACCCAAGAAGGTTTGTACCTGCATTTCAAAACGATTGCCGAGGCTGTTCCAATTGCTCAAATTTTATATAATGTTCCCGGGCGAACGGTTGCCGATTTGAGTAATGAGACTATCACTAGATTGGCTGTTATAGACAATATTGTCGGCTGTAAAGATGCCACAGGAGACCTGAAAAGAGGAAAGGCGTTAATCGATGCCTGCGGGCATCAGTTAACAATTCTCTCAGGTGATGATCTAACAGCGCTCGAATATATGAAGCTTGGTGCGCGCGGTGATGTCTCTGTTACAGCCAATGTGGCACCCAAGCTTATGAGTGATATGTGTGCCGCTGCTTTGGCTGGAGATTTTGCTTTGGCTGAACAGCTGGATTCTAAATTACGCGGTTTACACGAAAAGTTGTTTATTGAATCTAATCCGATACCGGTTAAGTATGCGGTGTCTAAAATGGGCTATACTGCTAACAAATTAAGACTGCCATTGACATCATTGAGTGCTGAACTTGAAGCTCAGGTTGATGACGCTATGCAGCAAGCTGGCTAACTAAACCGATTATTGTGCATGCCGAATTTGAATACAAACAACAATAAAGTGCCGAAATTTTGGCCCCTCACTTAATTAATTATGATTTCAACTAAACGACAAACACAGTTTAAACGTAGCGCCTTTATCTTCTTGGTGGCGCTGATCTCATTGAGTTTATCCGCCTGTGGTGGTGGCAAAAAAATTGTAACAAGTGATGATAGCGCAGACTATAAATCTGCCAGATCATTACCTCCTTTAAAAAAGCCGTCGCGTGTTGTTGTGTCTCAAAAGAATTCGGATACGCGACCTGCAGCTGATTCCGGTATTGTTGACGAGTCCTCAGCCAAGGTTGTTGAAAAAACCGATGCTTTAGCTTCTTCTCCCGTCATTAACGTTGCGAAAATTCCAGTCGAGCAACTATCTGCTACTGTGGTCGACGTTGGCTCGGGTCAGGCTCGACTAGAAGTTGCTGCTGACTTTGATAGGGCATGGGATTACTTAAACGTCAGTCTGCAACAATCAGATTTAACCGTTTTCAGCCGCAATAAAGAGGCTGGTAGATTTTCGATTGGTTGTGCAAATATAGCGGCAGCACCAACCGTGGTAAAATCTGGACGTTGGTCATTCTTTAATCGCGATAAACAGCAAAGCCTTGAGTATTGTGCACTGCGAGCGGTGGAGAAGCGCGGCATTACGGTTGTCTCGGTATTGAACCAAGCTGGAGAAGAAGTTTCAGGCGAATACAGTAAAAAGGTATTCAGCCGAATTTTAAATAACTAAACTTTAAATAACTAAGCATCAACCTTTATATCTAGCAAATTTCTAGGAGTTTTCATGCAACGCGGCCAAGAATTATATAGCGGCAAAGCTAAATCTGTTTATACCAGCGATCGTGACGATGCACTGATTTTACATTTTCGGAACGATACATCGGCTTTTGACGGCGAAAAAATTGAGCAACTTGATCGCAAAGGGTTGGTCAATAATAAGTTCAACGCTTTCATTATGGCGCACCTCGAGAGTGAGGGTATAGCTACTCATTTCATCGAGTTGCTCTCAGATGAAGAATCGCTAGTTCGAAAACTTGATATGTTTCCAATTGAATGCGTTGTACGTAACGTGGCATCGGGCTCTATTTGCCGTCGCTTAGGCATTGAAGACGGCATTAATCTGTCGCCGCCGACCTTTGAGTTCTTCTTAAAGAACGATGAGTTGCACGACCCAATGATCAACGAATATCATATTGAATCTTTTGGCTGGGCTGATGCTGAAGCGGTAGCCGCGATGAAAGTTGAAACCTTTAAGGTGAACACCATCTTGTCCAAACTATTCGCCGATGCTGGAATGATCTTGGTTGATTTTAAACTTGAGTTCGGTCGCCAAGGCAGAACTATCTACTTAGGCGACGAATTCACTCCAGACGGCTGTCGAATTTGGGACGCTAAAACTCGTGAAAAGCTGGATAAAGACCGGTTCAGAAAAGGCTTAGGCGGTGTTGTTGAAGCCTATGAGCATGTTGCTCAGCGTCTCGGTCTGACTATTTAGAATAAGCAAACCCAATTGAAATTATCGCGCCAGATTCGTCACGAGACAATCTGGCGTTTAGCATTTTACTAAACAGGAAATCCCATGTTGAGATTGCGTGGCAGTCAGGCCTACTCAAGTTTTCGAATCAAAAAATTACTTGCCTCGGTGCAGGCCGTTGTACCCAGTGTTGAGAGTATCGATACGGAGTTTCAACATCTGGCAATGCTGAAAAATGAGGATCAAGCGCTGGACAAGGATGAACTGGCGAAGCTTGAGCGCTTGCTTAGCTACGGGCCTAAAATGCAAGATGTAGAGCATCAAGGCCAACGCCTTTTTGTGATACCCCGTTTTGGCACGATCTCGCCTTGGTCGACCAAAGCCAGCGATATCGTAGATCACTGCGGTTTGAGCCAGCTTTCTCGAGTTGAGCGTGGCATTGGTTTTTACATTAACGCAAGTGTCGAATTAGATGCTCAGGCGATGTCGACGATCGCGAATTTGATTCATGACCCTATGACCGAATCGGTAGTCGCTGATATTTCTGACGTTAAGGCGTTATTTCGCGATGAGCTTCCAAAGCCATTATTTGAAGTGCCTCTATTGTCACAAGGCAAGGGCGCATTGGAATCGGCTAATGTTGAATTGGGTTTGGCATTATCAGACGACGAAATTGAGTATTTAGTTGCGCAATACGCAGTGCTCGATAAAAACCCTACCGACGTTGAGTTAATGATGTTTGCTCAGGTTAACTCTGAACATTGTCGACATAAGATTTTCAATGCAGATTGGATCGTTGATGGGCAGACCAAAGAGCATTCATTGTTTCGTATGATTCGCGAAACACATATGCAAAATAGCAAAGGCACTTTAGTTGCATATTCGGATAATTCATCGGTGTTGGCGGGTTCACAGGGAGAACGTTTTTTCCCAAATCCCGAGACCAAAGTGTATCAAGGTCATAGTGAAAATATTCATATTTTGTGTAAGGTAGAGACTCATAACCACCCAACTGCAATCTCGCCTTTTTCTGGTGCGGCCACTGGCTCCGGCGGAGAGATTAGGGATGAGGGCGCAACCGGCCGAGGCTCTAAACCAAAGGCGGGATTGAGCGGATATTCAGTCTCCAATCTTCGCTTGCCTGATGCCCCTAGAGCTTGGGAAGGCCCTGAAGCCAAGCCCGCTCGCATAGCATCACCGCTGCAAATAATGCTCGAAGGTCCAATCGGCGGCGCGTCGTTTAATAATGAATTTGGTCGCCCGAATATCGCTGGATACTTTCGGACCTATGAACAGGCAATTAGCGATCAGAGCGATGTGCGTGGCTATCATAAGCCAATCATGCTGGCCGGTGGCTTAGGCAATATTCGGCAACAACATGTAGAAAAAAACATCATTCCTGATGGCTCCTATATTGTGGTGCTGGGCGGGCCGGCGATGCTGATCGGCTTAGGGGGGGGCGCCGCCTCCAGCGTTGCCTCAGGTCAGAGTTCAGAACAATTAGATTTCGCATCAGTGCAACGCGGTAACCCAGAGATGCAACGTCGCTGCCAAGAAGTTATCGATTCCTGCTGGGCACTTGATGATCGAAACCCAATTGTTTCAATTCACGATATCGGTGCGGGAGGACTTTGTAACGCCTTGCCCGAGCTTGTTGGTGATGCGGGTCGTGGTGGCACGTTTAATCTCCGTGAGGTGCTTAACGATGAGCTTGGTATGTCACCAATGCAGATCTGGTGCAATGAAGCCCAAGAGCGTTACACCTTAGCCGTTGCGCCAGAGCGGCTGGATGAATTTAAAACCATTTGCGCGCGTGAACGTTGTTTGTATTGCGTTGTTGGCACCGCCACCGAAGATCAGGTGTTGATACTCGAAGATAGTCACTTTTCTAACGGCAGCGAGCGTCAACGAATTCCAATTGATTTGCCTATGGAGACGTTATTTGGCAATCCGCCGAAGATGTTGCGCGATGTCGAATCGGTTGATCGACATGCGCCAGAGTTGGACTTTTCCGGCGTTACGGTTGAAGACGCTTTAGAGCGTGTACTCAGTTGTCCAACGGTAGCTGATAAGAGTTTTCTGATTACTATTGGTGATAGAAGCGTAACTGGCATGATTGCTCGCGATCAAATGGTCGGCCCTTGGCAGGTTCCGGTTGCCGATGTTGCGGTTACGACATCGGCTTACACAGGTAAAACAGGTGAAGCCATGGCGATGGGCGAGCGAACGCCGTTGGCGTCTGTTAACGCACCGGCGAGTGGCCGCATGGCGATTGGCGAATGTTTAACCAACCTCGCTGCGGCAAATATTCGCGACCTTTCCGAGGTTAAGCTTTCGGCCAACTGGATGGCGGCGGCGGGTCATGAGGGAGATGACGCAGCGCTGTATGACACGGTTAAAGCCGTCGGTATGGAGTTATGCCCAGAATTAGGTATTGCCATCCCCGTTGGCAAAGATTCAATGTCGATGAAGAGTGTTTGGCAAGACGAGCAGGGTAAAGCCCATAGCGTAACGTCGCCGGTTTCCTGTGTTATTACCGCCTTTGCACCGGTTGATAATGTTGACCTTACACTGACTCCTGAGCTTAATACCTCAGTTGACTCAAGCCTTATGCTACTTGATTTGTCGAACGGCAAGCAGCGGCTTGGCTGTTCAATTCTGGCTCAAGTCTATAATCAGGTCGGTAACGAAACAGCTGATGTCGATGATTCCGCAATCTTGAAAAATGGCTTTTTAGCAATGCAAAAATTGCTTGCTGATGGTTTATTACTGGCCTATCACGATCGCTCTGACGGCGGCTTGATTGCGGCCGCACTTGAGATGGCGTTTGCCAGCCGCTGTGGTTTAGAGCTTGACGTAAAAGCTGAGACTGACGCGCTTTCGGCATTATTCAATGAGGAGCTTGGAGTGTTATTTCAGGTTGCCAACGCCGACCGTTCTAAGGTCGAAGCTGTATGCCAAAGCTTTGGATTAGCGGGGCATCTAAGCGTTATTGGCCAGCCTGTAGGCGGTGAGCGAATAACCGTCTCGGTGAATAAGCAAGAAGTTCTCAACGCCTCCCGTGTTGCTTTGCATCGAACCTGGTCTGAAACCAGCTATCAAATGCAAACCCTACGCGACAACCCAGACTGCGCGCAGCAAGAATACGACCGTTTACTAGATACAACTGATACCGGTTTATCGTCTGATCTAAGCTTTGACCCTAAGCAAGACGTGGCTGCATCCTATGTCGGTGGTACCTTTATCGGGAGCGTTAAACCCAAAGTCGCTATTCTGCGAGAGCAGGGTGTTAATGGGCACATCGAAATGGGCGCGGCATTTACTCAGTCAGGCTTTTCGGCTGTTGATGTAACGATGACTGATATAAAAGAGCAGCGGGTGGATTTGGCGGATTTTAAAGGCTTGGTAGCTTGCGGCGGCTTTTCTTACGGTGACGTGCTGGGTGCTGGTGAAGGTT
>JAESTB010000465.1 GCA_016763815.1 Arenicella sp. | reverse complement strand
TTACATAGGCTTACATAGGCTTACATAGGCTTCGATAGCATGAGTAAGCGAATCAATTGCGGTGTCGACGGCAGTTCTTAGCGGTACCTATAATCTGAACAGCTTCGCAGGTTCAAGCGAATCAATCTAATCTCAAAGGCGACGTGCCAGCATTCCAACACAGGCACCAAACACTACGCCAAGCGAATTAGCGGCAAAGTCAAACCACTCGGCGTAGCGGTTTGCATAAGGTTGAAGCAGTTCGATGGCGCCGCCCCAGAGAATAAAAAAAGGCAATACAAGCATCCATTTGGGCCCTCCTCTCACGGCGATTGGAAACGACAAAGCCGCATAAGCGATTAGATGATGAGTCTTGTCAGAGCCGGGAGCGTTAGGCATATGGACATGCGGGGTTAGAGAGGCCCGTGATCACTGCCAATACAAACACCGTGATCGGCCAGTGATATTTCGCAATTAATGTTACAACACGGTTGATTAAGAGAGGTTTCATTTGAGTTAAATAGGTGGCTCCCGAGTCAATTCGGGAGCGTTATCAGTTAGCCCATACTTGCAATTAATCGCTTAGAGCTTCGGCGCGATTAGCTCTTCCAGCTTAACTTGGTCTACCGCGAAAGCTCGAATACCTTGGCCTAACTTCTCAGTCGCCATCGCATCGTCGTTTTGCATCCAGCGAAAAGTCTGCTCATTCAGTGACAGCTTGGCTTGCGCATCACCGGTATTATCGGCTGACAAGCGCTTAAGCAACTCACCGTTATCGTTACGCAACTCTTCCAAATAGTTAGGGCCAATGGTTAGATAATCACAACCCGCAAGCGCTTCAATCTCACCGGTATTGCGGAAGCTCGCCCCCATTACAATCGTGTTGTAACCGTGTTGTTTATAGTAGTTATAGATATGAGTCACCGAAATCACGCCTGGATCTTGCATTGGCTGATAACTATCTTTACCGCCATTGGCCTTATACCAGTCCATGATTCGGCCAACAAACGGCGAGATTAAAAACACACCGGCTTCGGCGCAGGCAACCGCTTGAGCAAAACTAAACAACAATGTTAGGTTGCAGTTGATGCCTTCTTTTTCAAGCTGCTCAGCGGCTTTAATGCCTTCCCAGGTTGCTGCAATTTTAATCAAAATTCGACTTTTCTCAATGCCCCGCTCTTTATATAGTGCGATCAGCTTTTTAGCCTTACTAACGGTTGCCTCAGTATCGAACGACAAACGCGCATCGACTTCAGTCGAGACTCTACCTGGAATAATGTTTAAAATTTCACAGCCAATATCAACCGCAAAAATATCAACCGCGTCGCTCAAACTGCCATTAGCACTGGCAACCGCTCTGTCAATAATTTCAGCATAATTAGAGTCTTGCGCAACCTTTAATAGCAACGATGGGTTGGTGGTAGCGTCTTGTGGCGTGTACTCAGCAATAGCCGATAAATCACCCGTGTCGGCGACCACCACCGTCATATCGCGGAGTTGTTGTAGCTTGTTCATTGGGAAAATCTCACTCTAGGTAGATTGGATAGTTTTAAGACGCTAAAAAGCGACTCAACTATCAATTAAAATGTCGTCTTGTGTGGCCGAGGCTTTCTCGGTAGTAATTGCTTTAACCGCTTGAAAGCCTTTTGGCAATTTACGCCCGCGTTTACCGCGCTCACCCATGTATTGATCTAAGTCTTGACCCTTCAAACGCAGGTAACGTTTACCGGCATGTACTAGTACATGTTGGCCTTTTTTAAAGGTAGTTGCGCCCAACACATATTCGGATCGCGCTTTAAGTAAGGCACTTGGCACATTGATGAGTTTAACACCCTTACCTTTGCCGAGCTCAGGCAACTCAGTCACCGGGTAGATGGTTAAATAACCCGCAGTAGTAACCACCGCCAAATAGTCTTGTTCCATGCTGTTTATCGACAAACAAGGCAAGGCTTGGGCGCCTTTGGGAACGCTTAAGGTGGCCTTGCCTTTCTTATTCTTGGTCAGCATGTTTTCAATATTGCACACAAAGCCATAGCCGGCATCACTTAATATCACAAACTGATCTGTATCAGCACCCATCATCACCGCTTTGAAGGTCGCTCCAATCGGCGGGCTAACGCTGCTAGTTAGCGGTTCACCTTGACCGCGAGCAGATGGCAATTTGTGCGACGGCACGGCATAAGTTCGGCCGGTCGAATCGAGCGCCACCAACATTTGATTAGATTTACCCCGAGTGGAGCTAAAATAGCTATCGCCTGATTTATAGTTTAAGTCTCGCGGGTTAATTTCATGGCCTTTGGCGGCACGAACCCAGCCTTGAGCCGACAATACAACCGTAATTGGCTCGCTCGGCACCAACTCACTTTGGTTGATTGCCTTTGCCGCATCACGCTGAACAAGCGGTGAGCGACGATGATCACCAAATGCTTCGGCGTCTTCACGTAATTCCTTTTTAACCAGTGTTTTCAGGCGAACGTCAGACCCTAGCAATAGCTCTAGGCGCTGGCGTTCTTTCGCCAATTCGTCTTGCTCACCGCGAATCTTCATCTCTTCGAGTTTTGCCAAGTGGCGTAACTTCAACTCAAGGATGGCTTCGGCTTGACGGTCAGATATATCGAAGCGCTGCATCAATACCGGTTTTGGCTTGTCTTCAGCGCGGATTATCGCGATTACTTCATCGATATTTAAAAACGCCGCTAAAAGGCCCTCTAAGATGTGCAAGCGATCGGTAACTTTGTCGTAACGATATTGCAAGCGGCGGCGTACTGTTTGAATACGAAAAGTAAGCCATTCTTTAAGCGTTTCACGCAGATTATAAACATGTGGACGGCCATCAAGGCCGATCATGTTCATATTAACACCGTAGCTTTTTTCCAAATCAGTGGTCGCGAACAAGTGCCCCATCACAGCATCAATATCAACTCGGTTGGAGCGTGGCACAATAACCAAACGAATTGGGCTATCTTGATCCGACTCATCGCGAAGGTCACTGACCATCGGCAATTTCTTAGCCTGCATCTGTGCCGCAACTTGCTCTAACACCTTGGAACCAGATGCTTGAAAAGGCAATGCATGCACGATGATGTTGCCATCTTCCTTTGTGTACACAGCACGCTGGCGAATCGAGCCATTGCCGGTATTATAAATATCCAAGATTTGCGACTTTGGCGTGACAATCTCAGCCTCAGTAGCAAAATCAGGCCCCTGAACGAATTCACATAAGTCTTCGACCGTCGCTTTAGGGTTGTCTAACAAATGCACACAGGCCTCGACCACCTCTCTTATATTGTGTGAGGGGATACTGGTGGCCATGCCAACGGCAATACCAGAGCCGCCGTTTAATAAAATGTTCGGCAAGCGCGCGGGTAAGTTAGTTGGCTCCTGCATAGTGCCGTCAAAATTTGGCTGCCAGTCGCTGGTGCCCTGGCCTAATTCAGATAATAAGCTCTGAGCGTACGGCGCCAAACGAGACTCGGTATAACGCATGGCGGCGAACGATTTAGGGTCATCGGTCGAGCCCCAGTTGCCTTGACCATCGACTAAGGGGTAACGATAGCTAAACGGCTGAGCCATCAATACCATCGCCTCATAACAAGCACTGTCGCCATGGGGGTGAAATTTACCTAACACATCACCAACGGTACGGGCCGATTTTTTATATTTAGCGGCGTTATGCAAACCCAGCTCCGACATCGCATAAACGATCCGCCGTTGCACTGGTTTCAAGCCATCGCCAACAAATGGCAGGGCACGATCTAGAATCACGTACATTGAATAATTCAAGTACGCTTGTTCAGCAAATTCAGCTAGGGGTTGCTGCTCGGTATGGTCGTTCATTGATTATTTTTTCGTCCAAAAATGCATTAAGAAAAGCAAAAAACAAGACTACTCAAAGCCACCAAATTGGGCAACGTTAAAAACCATAATCGGTGAAAAAAATTGGCCTCATAGTCAAAAACTCGGACCTAACCCGCATGATTGGCTACAATGACTATTAATAACCGTGGCAATACTCCAACTCCCGCACTTTATATGACCTACCCCGCCGACGTTTTTTTTGACATCGAGACCCTAATAAATGTTGCACAAGCTGAACAAATATTGGTGCTCGGTGATTGCCAGCCTAGTTTTCTAGATAATTATGTAGCACAAAAAGCGTTATTGAATCAAGAGTGCCAAGTGACGCATCTGGCTAATGCCGAACTCGATCAGTTATGGCGGCAAGAACATCGATACGATGTGGCGATTGTGGTAAACCTATTTGAACATCTTGATAAAGCCAAAGGCATGCAAGTGCTGTCTCGCTTACGCGATGTCTTAAGCCCTCAATATTGTATCTGTTTGCCGTTGAATAAAACCGGCAATGCCAGCGAGTGGCAATTAACCGACCTGTTTAGCTTCGCCTTGAGTAAGGTGGCCTCATACATGCAAAATGATGTCGAATACGGATTGTTTAAATACAATATAAACGACTATAAAAAAACACCGGATTGGCTAAACTCAGACAATTGGGCTAATCCGCAAATGTGGGGAAAATACTGGTGGTAGATGGCCATAGGAAGTAGCTATCGTTTGTAGCATAAAAAATTCCATCACCCAAATAAATAGCTAATATATTTGACTAAAGCCGAATTGCAAAAATTCGGTATACGGCCTTAAAACGCCATGCTAACATCACCAAAATAATCAGTTGGTTAAGCCTTTTATTGAAACGATTTAACCTCTCTTTATTAAAATTTACCAAATAAATTTGAGAGCGTAGATCTCGCGATTTACGCTTAAAATCAAGCTCTGAGACCTGAGAAAAATAGCTCCATGAAAGCTACCGATATCAGCAATCCGGAATACTTTCATAAAGTAGTCGATTGCCAATATGCGTGTCCCGCGCATACTCCCGTTCCCGAATATATTCGATTAATTGGTAAGCGACGTTATAGCGACGCTTACATGGTCAACTGGGAGTCAAATGTCTTTCCGGGCATCCTTGGTCGCACCTGTGACCGACCTTGTGAGCCCGCCTGTAGACGTGGGCGAGTCGATCAAGAACCAGTGGCGATCTGCCGACTTAAACGAGTCGCTGCCGATAACAAAGACGACGCCGAAGTCAGCGCTAGAATGCCGCTTATCCCTAGCCATAAAAATGGTAAAAAGATCGCGCTGATTGGTGCCGGCCCAGCGTCACTAACCGTGGCCCGCGACTTAATGCCGCTCGGCTACGAAGTTGATTTATACGACGAAAACCCGAAAGGCGGCGGTTTCATGCGCAGCCAAATCCCGTCATTTCGACTGCCTGAAGAGGTACTCGATCAAGAAGTGGATTACGTGCTAGACATGGGCGTAACAAGACACTTCAATACTCGCGTTGAGAGCATGAGAAGCATACTCGACAAAGGTTATGACGCCATTTTTGTCGGCACCGGTGCTCCGAAAGCCAAAGATTTAATGATTCCTGGGCGCGATGAAGCTAGAGACAATATTCACCTTGGTATAAATTGGCTAGAAAGTGTCGCATTTGAACATCTCGATAGCATTAGCAAAAAGGTAATTATCGTTGGTGGCGGTAATACCGCAATGGATTGCTGTCGCACTGCAAAACGTATCGGTGGCAAAGAGGTCAGCGTGACGGTTCGTTCTACCTACGAGACAATGAAAGCCTCACCGTGGGAAAAAGACGATACCTTGGCCGAAGGTATTCCAATTCTAGCCAATCACAGCCCCCGCGAATTCATCTTAGAAGACGGCAAGCTGGTCGCAATGACATTCAACATCGTTGCATCGAGCTACGACGAAAACGGCAAGCGCACGATTAAAGAAACCGGCGAAATCGTTACCATCGAATGTACTGACGCAATTATGGCCATTGGCCAGGACAACGCTTTCCCTTGGATTGAACGCGACGTTGGTATCGAATTCGGCGAGTGGGACATGCCGGTTGTTGACAAAGTGTCGTTCCAATCAACTAATGAAAAAATATTTTTTGGTGGCGATGCCGCCTTTGGGCCTGAGAATGTCATTACCGCGGTCGCACATGGTCACCAAGCGGCTATTTCCATCGACCTATTCCTGAACGGCAGTTCAGTAAAAGAAGCTCGACCAGCGCCAGGCACTAACCTAGTTAGCTCTAAGATGGGCATTCATCAATGGTCTTATGACAGCGCGGTGATCGACGATGACCGTCAAGCGTCTGCCCACATACCGGTTGAGCAGGCATTGTCGAGTCGCAAAATTGAATCCGAGATTGGGTTTGATTTAGACGCGGCTTTTATAGAAGCCGAGCGCTGCTTGAACTGTGATGTGCAGACTGTGTTTTTTGAGAAAAAATGCATCGAGTGTGATGGCTGCACCGATATTTGCCCGACCAACTGCATCACCTTTACAAATAACGATGACGAAGGCAGTTTACGCGACAAACTAAATGCACCCAGCGTCAACAAAGAACAAGATCTATATGTTTCAACTGACCTGCCAACTGGCCGAGTAATGGTCAAAGACGAAGACATGTGCTTGCATTGCGGCCTGTGCGCCGAACGTTGCCCAACCTCAGCATGGGACATGCAGCAATTTTTATACACAGTAACAAAGGCAGGTTACGAGCCCGCCCCAATTTTGGTCGAACAAATGGGCGATAAAAAGCAGGAGCAAGCAGCATGAGCCCAGTAAACAGTTCGAAGCAAATAAATCGGGCTCCCGTATTAGAGCCAGTGATAAATGATTTCGTGGTTAAGTTTGCCAACGTCAACGGCTCAGGCTCAGCCAGCGCCAATAGTATGTTTGCCAAAGCGATTTTTCGCATGGGTATCCCAGTAGGCCCACGCAATATATTCCCGTCGAATATTCAAGGCGCACCAACTTGGTATGAAGTTCGAATAAGTGACAAAGGCTATCTTGGCTGTCGAGGAGGTCAAGTTGAATTAATGGTCTCGGTAAACCCGCAGAGCATGACTCAGGATGTTGAAGAAGTTTGCCCTGGTGGTTACTTCTTTTATGACAACACTTACCCGCTGGATTTTAATCTGATTCGGGATGACATTCATTACATCGGCTTGCCGCTTACGAAAATCACCAATAACAACTTTGAAGACCCGCGCTTACAGCAGCTTTTCAAAAATATTATCTATGTGGGTTCGCTTGCGTATTTGATTGGCATCGAGTTTTCAGCGCTTGAAGGCATTGTGATAGACACCTTCGCTAAGAAGCCAAAGCTAGTTCAACCAAACGTCAATGCATTGCAATTAGGCTTTGATGAGGCTAAGAAAGCCTTCGCAAACCCGCTACCGTTGCAACTCAAACGGAGCAACAAGAACGATGGCAAAGTCTTGCTAGAGGGCAACGCTGCCTGTGGATTAGGTGCGGTTTATGCCGGTGCCACGGTTTGCGCTTGGTATCCAATTACACCATCAACCTCGGTTGCTGAAGGCTTCGAAAAGTACGCCAAACAATTTCGAGTTGATCCTCAAACCGGTGAAAATAATTTTGCCGTGATTCAGGCTGAAGATGAACTCTCGGCGATTGGCATGGTCATAGGCGCTAACTGGAATGGCGCGCGCTCGTTTACCGCCACCAGTGGTCCCGGTATGTCGTTAATGCAAGAACTCTTAGGCTTGGCCTATTTTGCAGAAGTCCCTGCGGTACTAATCGACGTGCAACGAACCGGCCCATCAACCGGTATGCCAACACGCACTCAGCAATCTGACATCCTGATTTCGGCCTACGCGTCACACGGTGATACCAAGCAAGTTCTACTATTCCCGGCAACACCTAAAGAGTGTTTCGAGTTGACCGCCGATGCCTTTGACATCGCCGATCGATTGCAAACACCGGTCATCATGCTTACCGATTTAGACCTAGGCATGAACGAGCATATTTGTGACGAGCTAGTGTGGGACGACAGCCGACGCTACGACCTCGGTAAAATCATGACGGCTGAAGACCTAGACAATGCAAAAGAGAAATGGGGTCGATACCTAGACGTTGATGGTGACGGCATTCCCTACCGAACCATCCCAGGCACCCACGCCGAAAAAGGGGCTTACTTTAATCGTGGTACCTCACGTAATGAGTATGCTGTTTATACCGAGAAAGGCGCTGACTACCAACGCAACATGGAACGCCTAGAAGTGAAGTGGGCCACGGCACCACAACACTTGCCAAAGCCAATCATCACCGAACGCGATACCACCAACACCATTGGTATCATCCATTACGGTACAAGTTTAGCGTCCACGCACGAAGCGATTGATCAGCTGAGCGCCCAAGGTTACACAGCGAATGACTTACGTATTGTAGCATTCCCATTTCACTCTGAGGTCGAAGCGTTTATCGAACAACATGAGCATGTGTTCATCGTTGAACAAAACCGTGATGCCCAGCTTAAAACATTAATCGTAAACGAGTTAGAAATCGCACCAAAAAGTTTGAAGTCAGTTCTGCACTACAACGGTGACCCTATCAGTGCGCGCAAGATCGTTGCCGGTATTAGCGCCATATTAGAAAACCAAGACACGTCAGCCAACGTAGCGTAAGAGACCGAATTTAACAGAGAGTATTATGAGTTTCTATAAACCAAGTTTTCGCCACCCCAGTGCCCCAAGTAACGAGCTCGGCCTCACCACCAAAGCCTATGAAGGCGGCGTATCAACGTTGTGCGCTGGTTGCGGCCATGACTCGATTAGCGCCGCTATGATCCAGGCCGTATGGGGTATGAACATCGAACCGCATAGAGTAGCAAAGATGTCTGGCATCG
>JAESTB010000464.1 GCA_016763815.1 Arenicella sp. | reverse complement strand
GTCAGCAGAGAAATACGATTTTAAGTCACGACTGAAATCCCCGTGTCGGCTATCGGGTATTGATTGCCTTTATCTAACTTAGTTCGCGCCCATCGTTTCTAAATTACGCTGAGCGACACTGTCGCCTTGTTTTGCCGCTCTTTGAAACCATTCGATTGCTTTGCGTCGGCTGGTCGTTACGCCGCGACCTCGGGCGTACATAATGCCTAGATTTGTTTGCGCGCCTGGGTAGCCTTGCTTGGCTGCCGATCGATACCAGTAAACCGCATCGGTATAGTTTCTGGGCAAGACCAAGCCGTCTTCGTATAGGCTGCCTATATCAGATTGAGCCCATGATCGTCCATCGTCAGCAAATCTCTGAATTGCCGGCAGTGCCGCACGAATTATGCTGTCGGCAATTGCTCGGTCAGCTTTAAAGCCTCGGCCAAGAAAGTGCATATAAGCAAGCCTGAACTGCGCGCGCGCGATGCCTTTGTCAGCCAACGGTTGGAGCAGCGCTGCGGCGGTACTGTATTTACCCTTATAGTAGGCTTCAAGGCCCTCTTTTAAATATTGTTTATCAAATGCTTGTTGTTCTGATGTTTGCCGTCTCGGGGTACGAGTATCGTCCTGTGTGGGCGTCTCGATAGGTGTCGTTATTAGCGTTTCGGTACTATCAATTTGGTTTTCCGAGAGCGTCTCTGCTTGCTGTTCAAGTCGTCGTTGCTGAGCGGCTAACGCTCTCTCGGCTAAAGGTTTAGCGCGCGCGATCATGGCTTCAACAAGTGGTATTGACGCGTGACTAGGATCAATAATACTAACCGTCGCTAGATGTGCAGAGGCTGCTTCGTACCGGCCATTGAGAACGGCATCGTTGGCCTGTTGAATATATGAGTCGCCGATTCTCTGCACCCCAGCAAGTGCGTTTTGGTTTTCGCCGTCTAACAGAAGTGCCTGCTGATAATAATAAAGTGCATTCTCTTTGGCTGGTAATATAAGCGCGCGCTTAGCAAGCGCCGACTTTGCATTTGCTAAAAGGCCTTCGATTTTGCGTTGAATATCCCAGGCTTCTATTGCCGCTTCTAATTCAAGATACTGTTCGGAATCAGTTGTGCTTATTACTGCCAGTTTACCGAGCGCGTTTTCGGCCAGAGACTTATTGTTTTGTTCCAGCGCGACCAAGCCAGATGTCAGGAAGCGCCCTGTAACAAAATCAAGGCCTTGCTTAGCCTCGACGTTTCTGGGGTTGAGGCTAAGTACTTCTTTGTAAGTAGCGGTCGCGTTATTGTCGCGTGGTAGCGTGTATTTTCCACTTTTAATCTGTCGTTTAGCGTTATCGAGCAAAATACGAATTTTTAGATCTTTTGCATCTTGTTGACGAAAGTCGCTGGCCCGACTAATGTCGTCATCTCGACTGAAAGATAGTGCGCTTTCTCCCGCTTCGTTTTCGAGAAAATCATTCTGTTCGGCTTCAGATAAGTCGGTTTCGCCTAACTGAGGAGCTAAGGTCACGCCAGGGCCAACGACCTCTTGAGTCGAGATGTTTTCTTGTGGCCAAAAGAAGGCGGTTAGAATCAGAACCACGATAACGCCAGCGGCCCAATTGGTTAGACCAATGTTACTATAACGGCTAAAGATGCCTGTTTTTCGGCGGCTTGCCACGCCAGTTAAGTTCCCGCCTATCACCTGCTGTCGGCGAGGCGGGGCGTTTAAATCAAACGCGGTACTTGCGGCAGGACGCGCTCTTTTCTTACTACGAGTCGTTTCGCCCGATAGCGAGCGCTCTATTTCTGAGCGCGAGCGCACTATTTCTGGCTTATCAGACGTTAATTTTTCCACAGGCTTGCGGTTAGGTTTAGAGTTGGTGGCCATTTAGTTCAGTGCTTTTGTCTTTGAGAGCTTATTGGAGCTTTGATGTCCAAGCAGATTTTAACACACCACCGGCAAGACGCTGTATTACTTAGAGCCCTCTCGCTCGATACCTGTTATTGATAGCCAACTAGTCTACACGGACGTAACCGCGCTTTCGATTAATTGACTCGACTTCGAAATAACCATCTTGTTTTGAAATAACGTAAATTCCAGTACCGGGGGCTAGTCTAAGCAATTCAGATGAGTAAGGGTTAGGCTTGCTAAGTACTTTGTACTCGTGATCAACGATAATCAATTGAGGCCCAGCACTCAGGGGTACATGTTTGTCTAGTTTGGCCAGAATGCCAAGTGGCGCCTTGATCGGCACGTTACCGTAATTTTGTCTAGAAAGGCCGCTAGCAATTTCCAATGTGTGTAAATTTAACTCGGATAGGTGTCCATTTGCGCTGGTCAATTTATTTTGTGATTCGAACGCACGTATCGCGTTTGCCGATCTTGGACCCCATAAACCATCAACGGCACCAACCTTGAAACCGATTGTGTTTAGCGCCTCTTGCGCGAAGCGCACCTCTAGAGTGGTTGCCGGGACAATCGGCGAGGGATCATATTCAGTGGTCTTTTCGACTTCTATCACTTGGGGCTGTTCAACCACGACTAACTCTTCCTTTACTGGCATACAGGCGCTTAAAAACACAACAAGAATCAGTGCCAATAATTGTTGTAATCTTAGTATTGAAAAGCGGTTCTCGTGAGGGCTGAACGCGTCGTTTAGAGTTTCGGTCATACTGGTTTAGTTGGGATTAGGTTTTATTTTTATCGTTATTTACGTGGTGAGAAAATACATCTGCATTAGGATACTGAAACCGATTAGTAGGCTAACGATTAAAGTTATGACTTATCTTATAGCCTATTTCTAATATTGACAAAAGAAATACAAAAATTGTCATAGGTGCTTGACCGTAAGCAGCCCTGATTTTTCGTCTGAATTGACCTCTAGTATCGCACCAAAGCCTAATTGTAGTCGAAATAAGTGTGACAGTGGCGTCTCTAATACATGCCCATGAATAAGTCTTTGTACGCCAGAGTGAGTGACAATTGCGACCTGCTGATGCTTGCTCTTTAATAAATCGGTCCAAAACTCACTAACCCGAGCCTGCATGCTTAGCATGTTGTCTCCGTTCGGGGCCGCTTGATCTACAAAATTATTCATCCAACTTTGCGCCGTCTCTGACTTGAAGTCGTCCCATGGTATGAGCTCCCAATCGCCAAAATTGTATTCCATCAAGCGATCGTCATTTATAAGGTTTGGCGACTCAAGCTTTGCGGCTAGCAGGGCACAACGTTGTAACGGGCTGGTGTAAACTACATCGTAACGATCAAGCAGCTTGCTCAGTACTGCGTCGGCCTCTTGCTCAAAGGAGTCAGCCAGCGACATATCGGTTTGACCATAACAAATACCGGCTTCAATGTCGGGAGTAGTATGGCGAATAAGGTGAATAATCATGTGGTGAGAGCTGCGAATAAGGCGTGAATTAGGAGTTTGTGAATACCAGTACTAAAGCACGGCGGCTAGTGATAGATAGAAGATCAGTTCAGAAAATTGTTGAATGGCGCCAAGTACATCACCGGTATAGCCGCCAATTCGGGTTCTTGAATACGCCATAAAACTGAGCGCTACCACACAGCATGCCAAACAGGCGAATACGGTTGCCGCAGGTGCCAGGCTTGCTAGCATTGAGATTGGTACCGCGGTAATGGCGAAACTTGCCAGCCTATCGTTAGCGCTAAGGTTTTTCTCAGTAATAGCTTTGATCTTGCTGCTGTCGATATCTTGCACATAGTCGAACAAATCGATCATCGACGAAGATAGGGTTCGGCTCAGCGTATGTGCCGCAATGTAGGCGAGTAAAAAGAACAGCGGTTTGTTGTTAGCCGCGATTTCCAGCAGGCTTAGGAATTTTATCCCCAGAACAAGTATCAAAGCCGCCGCCCCGTAGGTACCTAAACGGCTATCCTTCATGATGGTCAGCACTTGTTCTTTTGTCCAGCCGCCGCCAAAGCCGTCACAACTATCAGCCAAACCGTCTTCATGAAATGCGCCGGTTGCGAGCAAGCTTAACGCCATCGACAGGGCGATACTAAGCGCTACTCCAAAAAACTGATTGGCAATAACAAAAGTGGCTGCGGCAATTGAGCCAATAATAACGCCGATTAATGGAAAGTACTTCCGTGACCGATCTAGCACCGTTTGTGAATGTAGAGCCGTGCTTGGAACTGGAATGCGTGTATAAAACATCAGCGCAGCATAAAAGTAATCGAGCTCAGTTGCTTTTTTATTCGACATCTGTGATTAACTCTGTTGAGCGCTTGTCGCGCGCCTGCTGTAGTTGCTCGCATATCGTCTTTATGCCATTGATAATGCGCACCGTGTGGCGTTGAATATGATCTGGGTCGACAAAAAATAGGTTGCCTGACTTCACCGCCGATAGCGATGGCCATGCCAGCCAATCGTCTAGCCAATCTGGCCGCGCGTCAGACATGCCACTGGCTAAAATCACCTCGGGGTCGCGTTCTAAGATAGACTCTATATTAATAATAGGCGCTACGGTGGTCTCATCAGCGTAGATGTTTACGCCACCACAGAGCTCGATCGCATTGCTAATGATATGACCGCCATTGATTGTTCTTAGTGGGCTATTCCATACTTGATAGAAGGTTGAGACAGGTTGCTGAATTAGGTCTTGCTTGCGCACCTCGTCGATGCTGCTTAAATACGCCTGGGCCGCTGGCTCGGCTATTGCGCTGGTGCCTGCAAGTATTCCAATATCTCTAATGCTCTTGGCTACATCATCCAATAAGTCTGGTTGGTCTATGTACACCGGAAAGCCTAATTGTTGAATTCTAGCGATACTCGAGTCTGAATTGCCAGATTCCCATGCAATCACTAAATCCGGTTGTAGTTGCAAAATTTTTTCTAAATTAGTTTGCGCATAGCCGCCGACAATCGGTAAAGACATCGCGGCTTCCGGGAAATCACTGTAGCTGACAACGCCTACTAGCTGGCTCCCAGCGCCAGCGGTATAAACGTTCTCGACTACATGAGGCGCTAGCGCGACAATGCGTTCAGCGGGTTTATCGAGCTTTATTATCGACCCCTTAAAGTCGCTAACCTGGACTGAAGTATCAAGCGTGCGATCGGCTGAACTGAGCTTGCTTTTCGAGTTGCGCGTACTATTTTGGTCAAGTTGTATTTGCGTTGGTTTGGGGTCGCAGCCGCTTAATAATACGCCTGACAAGATTAACAGCACTGCAAAAACTAAGGGTGTATTTTTCATCTTATGACTCGCTGACTCCGGCACCGCCGAAAGTCGCCATGTTGTTGTGTAAGGTGAGGGCGCTGATAATAAGTGGCGTAGCAATCGCGGCCCCACTACCTTCGCCAAGGCGCATCTGCAAATCTAACAAAGGCTGAGCCTCTAAAGATTCTAGCGCTAGCGTATGCGCAGGTTCCGCTGATTTGTGTGAAAACATCATCCAAGCGCGCACTGAGGGGTTGATTTGACAGGCGAGTAACGCCGCCGCTGTGGTTATAAATCCATCTACTAGTATTGGCACACCTGTTTGCGCGCACGCTATATAAGCACCAACTAGCCCGGCTATCTCAAGCCCTCCAACACGTTGTAGTACGTCGAGAGGCGTTTTCATCTGCTCACCATGCCGGTTCAATGCTTGGTAGATTGCCTTGCGCTTTCGAGCTAGACCCTTTTTATCAACACCGGTGCCTGGTCCGACCGTTAGCTCAGGCGGTTGCTTGAGCAACACGCTATAAATTGCTGAGGCAGAACTGGTGTTACCGATACCCATGTCGCCGCCTATAAACAGGTGGGCCGTATTATTTAGTTGCTTAGCACCTGCTGTTAACGCGGCTAGTAGAATTTCTCGAGACATCGCTGAGTGCTGAGTAAAATCGTTAGTTCCCGCCATCAGCGGCGTATTGATTAAACCATCGGTATCGTCTATCTCTGATACCAGCCCAAGATTAATCACCTGAAACTCAGCGTCGAGCTGTTTTGCCAACACACTGATAGCGGCACCGCCGTTGGTAAAGTTATGCACCATTTGTGCCGTAACTTGTTGCGGAAAAGCGGAAACGCCTTGCGCACAGACGCCATGGTCGGCGGCAAATACTGCTATTTGAACCTGCTTGCAACTCGGAGTTAATGATTTCTGCCAGCCGCAAAACGAGATCGCTATGTCCTCGAGCTGGCCCAGCGACCCTGGTGGCTTAGTCAGTTGTAATTGGTGCGATCGTGCTGAGTCTAGGTCAGCTTGATCGATTGACTTTGCCGGTTTTAAAAACCATTTATCGGTCATAATTATGTCGTCAAGTTATCGTGTTATATTATAAAATAATATCAGCGCTGTAGAGAGCCTATCGAGCTGATCTCCCGCAAGCGATAATCTTAGCCAATTGAGTTGTTGCTGATGATGATCGACAAACGGGTCGCCAAGCCTGGCCCAGATTTTCTCTCGCGCAAGGTGATCGTGTAGTTTAACGATTCGATCATTCTGGTCAAAGATACTGAAAAACAAACTTTGGTCTAATATCTTGCAACTTGGCACGTTATGCTTAATCACCGACATCGCTAAACGTTGCTGTTTAGCATGTCGCTTAATTCGCTTGATTTGCGAGCGTTGCCATTTAATGTCGTTTAACGCTAAGGTCGCTAATTCCATTGACGGCCCAGCGACACTCCAAGGTGACAGCAGCGTCTGCAACTGACCTACAATAGGGTGAGTTCCAATAGCGAAACCTACGCGGGCACCGGCTAAGCCAAAGAATTTACCGATTGATTTTAATACAATCACATTGCCGCCGCGATGCAACGGCATCCGTGCAGAGGGCTGACAGTGATCAATATCTAGATCTGAGAACGACTCATCAACGATTAATAGCCCGCTGAGCATCGAAGATATTTTCTTAAGATGGGCTGCTGATAATCGTTCTGCGGTTGGATTATTCGGATTTATTACGACGACGTCGCTCAGCTGATTATCGCAAAGCAAGCTATCGAGATGCTCAACGTTACGATATCTAATCACTTTATGATCGGCCAGCTGCCAAGAGTTTGCATGCTCCTGATAACCGATTAACGGTATTGCGACTGCCCGCTTCTGTTTGAGTAACTTCGGATTAAGCAACTTGGTGTTGAGCAATTGGGTGTTGAGCAATTGGGGGATTAGCCGAATCGCTAGTTGCGATCCGGGGGTAACGGCGATGTCACTAACTCGGCACTGATAATAAGCTGAAGCAGCGGCGATAAGGTGTGTCTCGGGTGAGGGTAGTGTGCGCCAAGCTGAAGGTTCAAATTCAGGGATCGGATAGCTCCACGGGCTGATTCCGGTCGATAAATCTAACCACTCGTGTGCCGCTCCGCCGTAGTGTTGTATGGCGTTCTCAAGGTCACCGCCATGCCGTACTTGTAGATTTATCACCTTAGCCCTCGAAGAGTAGGCGGCTAACAATAATCAGCGCGATTGCGGCCCACCAACAGAACAAGGCTACGCTTAGCAATTTATTGGGAGCTAAAATGTCGTCAGGCTGAGGCTTTATATTAGTGCCGAACAATGGCTTGTCTAAAAGTTTGCCATGATAATACGCTGGCCCACCTAACTGAATATTTAAACTGCCGGCCCCTGAGGTCATAACCGGGCCTCCGTTGGGACTGGCCAACAACCTTGCCTGAGTACGCCAACAGTGTAAGGCATGACGCGTATTGCCGCTTAGCGCGTAGAACAGCGCGGTAATACGAGCCGGCACATAATTTAATAGGTCGTCTAATTTTGCGATACTTTTACCGAACAGTTCGAAACGTTGATTTCGATAGCCCCACATGGCATCAAGGGTATTTGTTAGGCGGTAGCATATAACCATCGGCGCGCCTCCGACTAAAAACCAGAACAACACGCCGAAGGTCGAGTCGCAGCCGTTTTCTAAACTTGATTCGATAGTTGCTGAGGTGATTTCAGCCTCGCTCATCTGTCCGGTATCTCGACTTACCATCAATGAAACGGCGTGACGTGCTTGATGATTGTCATCGTCAATTGACCCGTTTAAGCTACTCTTTGGCAGCGTATTGAAGACTCGCTTAGAATGCTCAAGTAAGCTTTTAAAACCAATTGCTGAATAGACCACTACGACACTGAAGATCCAGCCATATTGTCCCAGCGCTGAATCAATAAAATAGCCTGATAACGACAGAGGAATGAGCAAAATAATCAGCGCCGTTAGGCCATAAACAAAAGCCATCGACGAGTTTGGGTTTGAATTGAGTCGCTGTTCAACTTGATTGGCGCAATTACCAAAACCGACTAATGGGTGATATCGCGTAGGTTCACCGAAAAGGGTGTCGAGCAGTAAGGCGATACTTATGACTAGCAATACCATGGTTATCGGTCGGCGCGTTTAAGTGGCATCTCGAGTCCGGCCACGACCAAGGTTACATCGCTGGCGATGGTTGCTATTTGTTGGTGCAGCCAACCGCTTTCATCAACGAATTGGCGAGATAATTCGCCCATTGGCACGATGCCCGAGCCGACCTCGTTGCTAACCATAATGATATTGGCCGAGCTGTTTTCTAAGCAGCTTAGAAAGTTCATTCGATGTTCTGGCCAGCAGCCCTTGTGCAGGCAATTACTCAGCCATAAGGTCAAGCAGTCGATTAAGATAGTGGTCTCGTTTGATGCCTTGTCGACTACTTCAGCTAAGTTTAGTGGTTCTTCTCGTAACTGCCACTCGAGGCCACGGCGCTGCTGGTGATGCGCTATTCGGCTTTTCATTTCGCCATCGTCGGCGGTCGCCGTCGCAAGGTAAATAAGCGAACTCTTTTCGGCGCCTTTTTTTAAGCTCTGGCTCTGCTTAAAGGCCGTTTGAGCGACCTGTTCTGCAAAGCCACTTTTGCCGCTGCGGGCGCCGCCTAAAATCAGATGAATAAGGTGCATTTATAAGCCTATGACTACCGGTGAGTTATGTTCGGGGTGTTGCGCGATATGCACGTCTACGTCGAACAATGACTTAATGTTTTGCCGGGTGATGACTTGCTCTATGGTGCCAAACGCCAAGCGTTCGCTGCACAGTAGCGCCAGCGCCTTGTCGGCATAGCGAGCGGCTAAATTGATGTCGTGTAACACCATAACCACCGCGACACCATGCTTTGCTAGCTCCCGGATAGCACCCATTAATAACTTTTGATGACCAAGATCTAAAGCCGCGGTTGGTTCGTCAAGCAATAACAGCCGAGTGCCGTTTGGCGCGTCGTCTTGCTGCCATATTTGTGCAAACACGCGGGCTAACTGAACTCGTTGTTTTTCGCCGCCAGAAAGTTCGGTATAAAGCCTCTCAGAAAGATAACTGATATCCATCAATGTTAGCGCTTCCTGTACTATTTCATCGTCTCGCTGGCGGCCGCTATCGTGTGGAATTCGGGCAAGCCCAACAACCTCCGAAACGCGATACGGAAAATTTAGCAAGCTAAGCTGTGGCAATACCGCGACCTGCCGCGCCCTAAGTTTGGCCTGCTCTGCAACGCCGTCGATGGTGATACTCCCAGTAAACGCTATATCTCCAGCGATGGCGTTTAATAAGGTTGATTTACCCGCGCCGTTAGCGCCAATAATAGCCAGAACCTCACCCGCGTTAACATGACAACTCACCGAATTAACCAGTACCGAGTGCGACCTGCTTTTTTTGCCGGCACCGCGAACTCGAATGCTTACCTTGTCTATGTCTAGTAGTCGCCTTGTCATATTTTAGCCATTAACGCATACCAAATTCATGCCGACGGCGTAATAATGAGATGAAGAATGGCGCGCCTAAGATCGCCGTCACCAAGCCAACCGGCAATTCGATTGGCGACACGATCGTTCGCGCGATGGTGTCAGACAGGAGCAACAAAATGGCGCCGCCCAATGCTGAGATCGGCAGCAAATAGCGATGATCTGGGCCGATCAGTAGTCGAATCATATGTGGGATGATTAAGCCTATAAACGCAATTGTCCCGGCTAATGCGACCGATATTCCTACGCCCGCAGCGACCAATAGCACCAATTTTATCTTAATGGACTGCACCGACAGACCAAGATGACGTGCTTCAGATTCGCCGAGCAGCAAGGCGTTTAAAGCGGTGCTAAAGCGCGGTAAAATGACCAAAATAATTGAGCCAAAGACGGCCGCAATGGCGACTCTCTGATAGCTTGCGCCATCCAGCCCGCCCATTCGCCACAAACTAATTCGGCGTAATATTTGTTCATCACCAAAAAACTCTAGAATGTTGGTCAAGCTGCCCGCTAAGGCGGTGATAGCAATGCCCGCGAGCAGCATAGTCGCCACCGATGTGCCTTGGGTGTTGGTCGCCAAACTGTAGACCAAAATTACCGCGATGCTGCCACCGATGAAGGCTCCGATGGACACTAGCCCGAGGCCCGGCAGGCCGCTAAGGCTGGTCAAACTGCCAGCAAAGAAGATCGTCAGTGCCGCGCCCGCTGAGGCGCCGGCGGTAACGCCAATTAGCGAGGGGTCGGCTAATGGGTTTCTAAACAGCCCTTGGGTGGTGGCACCGCAAATACCCAATAGTGCACCCACAATGGCCGCCAGTAGGGCACGTGGTAATCGAATTTGTTGGACAATTAAATCGGTACGACTGGTTAACTTGAGACGGCTAGCTAAATCAGTCCCGCTGCCCAAGCTTGAACCGCTAGCCGACTCGCTACCAACAACGCTGTGGAGCAAAGACCATAAGGTATCACTGAACGATATTGACACCGTGCCAAAGGCCAGCGCTAGAAAAAAACTAATCGGCAATAGCGCACATGCGCAGCTTATGACAATGGTCCGATTGGAAAAGCTCTGTTGTTGGCCGAGTGGATGCATCGGCTAGTGGCCTTTTAATGAGTTGATAAAAGTGGCGTCTAAACATTCTTCTAAGCAATCGGCTAAGCGTTCTAGCTGATGCTCTCGAATAACATCAAGGTCTGCGCCTTGGTTTGATTCTAAGCCGGCCCATTGCAACAAAGCATTAGCCGCCACTGGCGTGTCGAACAGCCCATGAAGATAACTCCCTAATACGGTGCCATCCGCGTTGACCAGTCCGTCAGTCTTGCCTTCGCCAAGATCTATTAGAGCCTTAGAACCGCCTTCAACTTCATTGCTGCCTTCAATGGGGCTGGTAATACCGCAATGGATTTCGTAACCGGAGACTATCGACTTATTGTCTGCCGATTTGTTTACTTGTGGGTTAATAAATGCCCCAGACACTCGTTTCAACTGTTTCTCGGGGTGTAACACCGTGGTGGTCGCTAATAAACCAAAGCCGTGTGCGCTGCCTAAATTAGTCTCGACGGCATCGGGGTCGGAGATCAAACCGCCGAGCATTTGATAGCCGCCACAAATGCCGATTACCTTACCGCCATAGCGAACATGGCGTTTTAAAATTTTATCCCAACCGGCGGCTTTAAGAGCCGCTAAATCACCGAGCACGTTTTTAGAACCCGGTAGAATGACTAGATCGGCTTCAATCTGATGCTGGTCAACCGAGACAAATTGTAGATCAACATCAGGGTGCATGCGCAGCGCATCAAAGTCAGTGTGGTTGCTAATTCTTGGCAGAACGGGCACCACTACTTTAAATTTTTGTGAGTTTTGGCTATTAACTTGTGCGGTTGAGATCGCGTCTTCGGCGTCTAAGAAAAAGTCCCTTAGGAATGGCACCACACCTATTACCGGTTTGCCAGTGCGTTGTTCTAGCCAGGTAAGCCCTGATTCAAGCAAGCCAATATCGCCGCGAAAACGGTTGATGATAAAGCCGACCACACGCTGTTGCTCGCTAGGCTCCAAGAGGTCTAAGGTTCCGACTAGGTGAGCAAACACACCACCTCGGTCAATATCGGCAATCAATACAACGGGGCAATCGACCTTTTCAGCAAAACCCATATTCGCGATGTCATTAGCACGCAAATTAATTTCGGCGGGGCTGCCAGCGCCTTCGACCACGATCTTGGTGTACTTAGCTTGGAGGCGAGTATGCGATTCGATAACGGCGGTCATGGCCACTTTTTTATAATCATGGTATTGCGCCGCTTGCATCGCGGTGACTACATGGCCTTGCACAATGACTTGTGCACCGGTATCACTCGATGGCTTTAACAGAATAGGGTTCATGTCGGTGTGGGGTTCAAGATTACAGGCTTGTGCCTGTACTGCTTGGGCGCGGCCAATCTCACCACCATCGATGGTTACCGCACTATTAAGTGCCATGTTCTGCGGTTTAAACGGCGCTACTAAGGTGCCGTGGCGAGCAATTACTCGGCACAAGCCAGCCACCATAACGCTTTTTCCCGCATCTGAGGTGCAACCTTGCACCATCATTGTGTTTGGGGATCTAAAAACCTTTTGCGTGTCTACTGCCACCTTAACAGTCCACACCTCGGCGAGCCTTGATGCCCGCCTTATAACCATGTTTGATATTCTTAACGTCAGACACCGTGTCCATAACTTCTCGAAGCTCGCGGCCACCACCACGGCCAGTAACAACCACGCTTTGTTCTACAGGGCGCTTACTAATAGCCTCGATGATCGCGCTGCGGTCTAAATATTTGTAACCGATCATGTACGTTAACTCATCGAGCACCACTAAATCATAGGAATCGTCGGCCAACATTTCTTTAGCGACTTCCCACGTTCTCTCCGACGCGGCTATGTCGGCCGCTTTGTCTTGCGTGTTCCAAGTGAAACCAGTGCCCATTTGGTACAGCACTGCGTTCGGGCAGTGGTCATTAATAAAGTTGACTTCGCCTGATTCTTGCGCGCCTTTGATAAATTGAACAATACCTACTTTTTGTCCGTAGCCAAGTGCACGAAAAACCATGCCGAAGGCTGAGCTGGTCTTGCCTTTGCCGTTACCGGTCATCAAAATAGCCACACCTCGCTCGATCGAATTCTTAGCAATTTGCGAATCAATTCGTTCTTTTTGCGTCTGCATTTTTTGCTTGTGCAGACGCTCTTCGCTAGGCGAATCTTTATCGTCTATAGCTGTTGAGTTTGTCGTTATCGAGGTTGTAGTCATAGCGTCAGTATAAGTAAAAAGGGCTCAAGTCTAAGCTCAAATTTTGAGACTTAAAGTAAGAGCCCGATTTGTTCAAAGCGTTAATGGCTCAACGGCATCAATAGCACCGCTAATAAGAGCTACTAAAAGTTAAGTTTCAGGCTTATTTTAGCTTGTCGACCTTGGGTATTATAGCGCTCGGTGGCGCTAATCAAATTCACTGTGTGATCTTTATCGAATAGGTTGTCAACTTTGGCATATAACGACAAATTATCGCTAATGCGGTAGCTCGCATTGATATCAAACAACGTGTAGCTGGCAAGTTCGGTACCCGATCGATGATAGCGACCGTTTTCTGATTTCGCTTTGAACTCTAGATCTAGTTTGCCGAAATTTCTCGAGGCCAATAGCACGATAGTTTGCTCGGCCCGGTCATCCAGTTCGATGCCGGTTTGCTTGTTTTTCGCCGACAATAGATCGGCCGCGACGGTGAGATCCCAGCCCGCCCACGCGGTGGATAAACTTGCTTCGATGCCTTCGATTTCGGCTTCGCCAATGTTGGCCGCTAAGAACGTATCTCGGTTGAAACTGAATAGGTTCTCAAAGTCGCTCCTATAGGCCGCTACATACCAGCTAAGGTCGCCAGTATTACCGTTTAACTTAAGCTCGAAGCTTTCCGATTCTTCCGGTAATAAATCTGGGTTACCGAAAAACGGGAAGTATAAGAAGTTAAACGACGGAGCTGAAAAGGCGGTGCCATAGCTCACTGTTGCGTCAATGCCGTCAGAGAGCTGATAGCTCACGGCGATACTGCCGTTGGTTTCAGACCCGTAGGCTGAGTTGTCGTCGTAACGCAAACTTGCGGCAAAGCCAACAGCACCCGCGCGAGTAGTAAATTGCGTAAAGGCACCTTTGTTATCGCGGTTTGTTATCGGAAAAGTAGTAGTTGGAGACTTTATGTCTTCCTCATAATAATCAACGCCTGCGGTCAATGTTGACTCGCCACCAAGTGTCAATACAAATTCGGTGCTGGCCGTATCTCGGTTGGTTGTTAAGTCCGAAGGAAAGGCGCCATTGGTCTCTGCTTGGTCTTTGTTCGAGCCAAGCGTGATGTTCCAGTCGATACTATCACTCAATTGAGTGTTCAAACTGAGCGCCGAGCTTAAGGTTTCAGAGTCAGTTTGCAGCCCAGGGTCAGTGCCGAAGGTGTTGTCGAAATCGACCGTACTGTCAGTCGCTAATACATTGATGCTGGCGCTGGTGAATTCGCCAAAGCTAAGCTTGCCGCCAAGTGCAAATGCAGTTTCTTCAAAGCCGTCGATATCGTCGTTGCCGCCACTCAGGATACTGGTTCGGTCTATACCGTCTGTCGATTCGCGATGGGCCGAAATATGGACGCTATTACGGTCATCACCGACGTTAAATGAGACATCAAACTCTTCTAAGGAATCACTGCCAACAGATGCTTGAACAGAGCCAAGGCCGTTGCCGCCTTTTTTAGTGAATAGTTGAATAACACCCGCCGCCGCATCGGCACCGTAAACGCCTGAAAATGGGCCTTTAAGAATCTCGATTCGCTCGATTGCTTCGATTGGGTAGCTGTTCAGTGCCGCTGCGCCTAGGGTTGCGCTGCCGACACGCACTCCGTCTATTAGCACAATGGTTTGTGAGCTAGAGGCGCCACGTAAGAATACGCCAGTGGCCGAGCCTCGACCACCTGAGTCGCGAAAGCTAATACCCGGTATTTGGTCGATCAAAGCTGGAATGCTTTGCGCTTGTGAGGCTTCGATATCTTCTAGGTTGAAAACATGAATGGTTTGCAACACATCTTCAATAGATTGATTGTTCTTGGCCGTTATCACGACTTCCTCTACTGCTTGAGACAACGCCGTGCTCGACGACGCTATGCAGGCTAGTGCCAAGCTGGTTTTAATTAATTTGTTCATTTTTTAACACCTTAGTACCGATTGCTTCGGTACTTCTAAACGTAAATTGTTAAGGTGATAAAGCGAGGTATCAAGGAAGGGCATAGGCCGAGTTGCGGTCGCAATAAGGCTATCTGCTTTGCCTTGGATGGTAGCCCTCCGCTCCATCAACGGTCTAGAACTAAACCTGGTTGATGACTAATTTTATCAGTCAAAATCTTGGTTTTGGTAGGCCGGTTCCGGACTTACTGAGCCTTTTCGATGTTGTTGAAAAGCGTCTCAGAATACCGTTGCGGGGGCAGCGTTGGGTTTTCACCAACTTCCCAGTTTAACCGCCATCTGACATAAGGCGGGACCTAAGTTCTGCCGCGATTATAGAGCTGGCGGCTTAGATGTCAATATGACGAGTGCGAATTGGCAGGGTCGAGGTAAATATGACACATCCACGTAAAACAGGCCGCTGCGATCCAAAATAGATCGCACACACACACAAAAGCCGCCTGTTACATGCGTAACAGGCGGCTTTTACTTAGACGCGGTTGAGTTACTAGGCCGCTTTTTCTTTGTGCTGAATTACATTCGTTTTTGAACCATTTATCGCAATCGTGCGTGGCTTCATAGCGTCGGGTATTTCTTTCACCAGCTGCACGGTGAGTAAACCATCGGCCAAATCGGCATCGACCACTTCGATATGATCTGCGAGGTTAAACTTACGCTCGAAGGAACGGGTGGCAATGCCTTGGTGCAAATAGCTTTTTTCTGAGTCTGAGGCTTCTTTCTTGCCTCGCACAGTCAATACGCCGTTTTCTACCTGTAACTCGATCTCGGCTTCTTTAAAACCGGCCACGGCCACTGTGATCGCGTAGCTATTTTCTTCTACTATCTCGATATTGTAAGGAGGGTAGCCCGATGATGCTTTTTCAGATCGAGACGCGGCGTCTAAAAGTGAGCCGAAACGGTCATAGCCAACGCTGCTGCGATACAAAGGGGTAAGGTCAATTCTGTTCATAATAATCTCCAGTTTATGCTCGGCGTGAAGTCGCCCTTGAGCCATAAAAATTTAAGTTAAACCCATCGTTCGCCTCTCATGAGCGCAAATTCTGAGTTGTCTTTGTCAGCTCTTTCGACGCTGACAATAACTATTTGGAGGCAGTCAATTTAATTTCAAGGATTTTCTTTAAAATATTTGTCGAATGGCTATTTTCGTGGCTTAGCGTAAGCTAATCGGCCTAAAGAGGTGGCGATGTGATATTCGTCTAAGCCAGAGACGGCCACTGTTTGCGCAGCAACAACGTCTATTTTTCCGTCATCGGCAATCAGTTCGGGTTCAAGCAGAACTTCAACAATTTCACCAATAATCATCACCGTGCCATTCAGCTCTATGTCTTTCTTTTGACGAAATTCAACCCCCATTTTAATCCGACTTTGTTGCACATACGGTGCTGCAAAATCAGTGTAGTACTCACACAAAGAGGTCTGGTCAAATTCGGATACAGCCGCCGGGTAACGTGCCGAGGTGTGATGAGCGTCTTCAAAAATAGCCGCACTAACATGGTTAACCGTGTAAACGCCTGTCTGGTAAATGTTATCAAGCGTATTCCGCTCAGCCGTATGGGGTCGGTTAATAAAGGCAATCAGAGCTGGGTCAGCGCCGAGGTGAATTACCGAGCTGACGATGCAAGCATTGGTCATGCCAGACTGGTTCTGAGTGGCAATAATATTGGCGCTCTTGTAGCCAGAAAGTGAGTTGATGAAATGCACTCGTTGGCGCTGATCCATGCTGCGAATATCGTCAGCATTTACCCGTTTTAGAGTGCCGCTAAGCTTATTGATCGTGTCGACAGCACCATTGTTAGTTCCGGTTGCGCTAGATTGTTGGTCGTTTAGCTTTAATGAATAGTCGGTTTGGGTCACAATTAACTCGCTGGGTGTCTGAAATTATTTAGCCATGAATAACGATATTGATAATACGTTGATTATCGGCGCCAAAGGCACGATTTGTTCAGCACTCGTAAGGCACCTAGGCCAAGCGCCTCAGAATCAATTAGGCCATACGCCTTAGAATCAATTAGGCTAAGCGCCTTAGAGTACAGTATTGTATACTGTGTCGCGCGAAAACGGTGACCACACCGAGGAACGTTTTAAGTCGCATGCGGCTCGACCAAATGCTATTGGCGCTTTTGCCCGAATCATAATTTATATCGGTAGCCGGCAGAGCCAAATAGGCTCACCAGAAAAACGACTAGGCAGGGGGGCTGAAGACGCTAGACTCGAATATTTTCGCATCAATACTATTTTACCATCCTTGTGTATAAGGCACGTCGCATGTTTATTGGAAAACACTAAGTCGTCACGGATAGTTGTACTGAGCGCCATGGTGGGCCGCATCGCCGATAACCAGCGCACTGAATTTGGACCCTCACTCAAGAGCTGCAAGCACAGCAAACGGGCTCATTTTTCAATTGGAGCGGCCCTATCTTGCCTTGGCAAGGCGGGCCAATGTTGTTATCTGAGAACTCTAAAAAAGTGTTATAGTCGCGCGCTACCGAGCACTGCAACTTTTTTCGGAATCAAAGCATGAGACACGCCGCACAACTTCAAGCCACTATCGATTTATTAGACGAAATCGCAGAGACAAAGTACCCTGCAGACCGAATTATGTCGGGCTACTTTAAGCAACGTCGGTATATAGGTTCGAAAGACAAAGCCGCCATTTCTGAAAATCTTTATACCATTCTGCGTAATCGAATGCGTTTTGAGTACATTCTAAACAGTAAAGACTTAGGTGTGCACAGTCGCATGTTGGTGGCTTTGTTGCTGAAAATGGATGATGGCGACTTGTATGATACCTTTGATGGCGACAAGTACAGCCCCAAACGACTGCGTCCTGGCCAGTTAGAACGTTTTGCTGAACTTGATTTGAATGTAATCGATCAGGCCCCATTGCACGTAAAGCTGAATGTGCCTGAATGGATTTTGCCAATGCTTGAAAATGCTTTGGGCGACCGCTTTGAAGAAGAGATGATCGCGACCAACAAAATGGCCACCACCGATGTTCGCGTCAATACCTTAAAAAGTTCAGTTGCGGCGGTAGAACAAGCATTTGCCGATGTCGGCTATGTAGCACATAAAACAGATTT
>JAESTB010000463.1 GCA_016763815.1 Arenicella sp. | reverse complement strand
GTGGCAGTGTTGACACTCTGGGGGCAGTGTACAGCAGTGATAGCAGCACTTTTTCGCTCTGGTCTCCCGATCACTCTAGTGTCAGCCTGTTGCTTGATGGTCAGAGTTATCCAATGCAAAAGGTAAGTAACTTCAACGGCTATAAGGATGTGTATCAAATTGTTGTTGAAGGTGACCAACTACTTAAAAAATATCATTTTTTGGTTAACAGCGTAGTGGTTCGAGACCCGTATGGCGTCATGGTTGAACCGAATACCGATAACAACATAGTTATGGACATGTCACGAACTGACCTGCCTAACGGTTGGTCGGCTGCTCCCGCCATGAACGAGCGAGAAGATGCGATAATCTACGAAGTTAATGTTCGAGATTTTACGGTTGCGCCTGATTCCGGAATTGCCGCCAATAAACGCGGAAAATTTCTAGGCATGGTCGAATCAGGCACCACCCATAGTGGTGAGTCGACAGGTTTGGATCACCTGAAGGAACTTGGTATAACTCATGTACAGCTGATGCCGGTGTATGACTTCAATGCGTGTGCCGATCTCGACGACAATGTGTGTTATAGCTGGGGATACGATCCGCGCAATTACAATGTGCCTGAAGAGCGTTTTTCGCAGACTCCGTTTGACTACGAAAACCGAGTACGTGAATTCAAGGAGATGGTTGATCAACTACATCAGGCGGGGTTCCGCGTGATTATGGACGTAGTTTACAACCACACCTATTCAGAAGATGTGTTTGGCCCTATCAGCAATAAGTACTATACCGACACCGATCTATCAGGTACTGGCAACTCAATTGATGCCAATGTGCCGATGGTAGGTCGCATGATCCAGGATTCTTTGGAACACTGGGTAAGTGAATACAACATTGACGGTTTTCGCTTCGATCTGATCGGCATTTTTGATTATGACGAGGTCGAAACTTGGGCCAATCATTTGAATGTTAAATTTCCTGATCGCAATCTATTGCTCTATGGCGAGCCCTGGAATGGCTTTGCGGCTGACAGTCGCGCTCTCGAACGTGTTCGCCTGGGTACCATCGGTCGCATTCACCAATCACATGTTGGCGTCTTCAACCCCAAATACCGCGAAGCGATTAAGGGCCAGAACGACAATGGCAATTGCAATAGCGGCGACTGTTTCGCATTCAATAACAACCCAGATGTATGGCGCATAGAAGCGGGAAGCCGTGGCGGGTTACGTTTCTCTAACAATGCTAATTCCGTGATTGACACCTGGGACCCGATGTTTGCGATGGACCCTGAGCAAAGTATCAACTATGTGTCGGCGCATGATAATCTAGCATTGCGTGACAAAATCCTGCAATGGGCTGACAACAGTGGCATTTCTCGTGATTCTAGTTACTTGCGTCGAATCCAGATGTTTACAAACGGTATTGTACTGACTAGTCAGGGAATTCCGTTCCTGCACGGTGGTGTGGAAATGTTGCGAGATAAACAGGAAGACCATAACAGCTATCAGTCTCCAGACAGTATTAACCAGTACTACTGGAACTGGAAAATCGACAACGCCGATGTGCTGGAGTACTACAAAGATGTCATCGCGATGCGCAAGGCACACCCTGGGTTTCGACTGAACACTTGGGATGAGATCAATAATAATCTCACTTCCAACCGACCACGCTACGGCGTGTTGGTTAATCATATCAATGCCGCCGCGAATGGTGACGACTGGAGTGAGATTATCGTGATCTACAACAGTGCTGATAATTACAGCTACACATTGCCTGCCGGAAACTGGAAAGTAGCCATGGAAAAATCAGATGCTAGCGCCGGTAACGGTCGTGTAGTCGCGGGCAGTATTGTTGCTGAAGGGTCCGCTGTCACGGTGTTATATAAAGACTGATATCTACACTGAAGTCTGTCGCCGAGGCTGGTCAGGTAATTCCTGACCAGCCTTTTTGTTTGTGTTAATTTCAGGGCAGGTTCACTCCGTCCCAAGATTTGTCATGTCCCATGGTTTGTCATAGGTTGGTTTGCGCAGTATGATTCTGAGATTGCTGCGCAAACTGAAGAGCCGAGTGAATAGTATTTTCGTGTTTTTTGCCTTTTAACACAGTGTTACCGACAGTAAATACTGAGTTGTCAGGTATGTGCCACGTTCATGTCGGGGTTTTGCCGTGGTCTAAGCTGCTGATTTCATTAAAGTTAGGTTCCACACAGTAAATGAGTTTAAAAATGATTGTTAGAAAACTAAGATTACAACGAGGTTGGTCTCAAGAGCAGTTAGCTGAGATGTCTGGTTTGAGCGTGCGCACTATTCAACGTATAGAGCGTGGTAAAAAGGCTGGCTTAGAATCATTGAAATCACTTGCCGCTGTGTTTGATATAGAACTTTCAAACTTATATGAGGACACACAAATGAAATTAGAAGAAAACATGACATGGGAAGAGCAGCGAGCCTTAGAGTATGTGCGCGATATAAAAGGTTTTTATTCGCACCTATTAACTTACTGCATAGTCATGCCGTTTATTTTCGCTATTAATTATTTTGTATCGCCTGGCTACATATGGGCTTGGTGGTCATTTTTTGGTTGGGGTATTGGCATTGTCTCACATGGTTTGTCCGTTTTCGAAATGTTCAAGTTCTTCGACGCTGACTGGGAAAAGAAGCAAGTGGAGAAACGAATTGGTCGCAAGTTATAGTAAATTATCGGTTTAGCGAATGAATGAATTTTTCTTTGCTTGTGCTGACGAGGGTGCTGAATGTGTCACTCTTTAAACGACACATCATAACTGCTTGTATTGCTAGGATAGGTATTACTAGGGCTGGCACGTTAGGGGTTTGCAAATACATGTAGAGTGTTTTGTGACGGGCAAGCTTTAAAGAGATAATTCAATAGCACGAAATATACATCGTCACCGGTGAACTGTTGTGTTAATCTTTTTCCAAACTAGGGGTGCCGGAGCAAATGCTCGGCTGAGAAAAACCCTTATAACCTGATCCACTTAATGGTGGCGTAGGGAAGTTTGAGCAAGTATCTAGACTTAACACAACTGAGTTAAGTCTAGATACTTGCTCCACCTGAGGGTGGAATCGTTATGTTAAAGCTGCAAATATTATTATCAACCTAGAATTAACGTTCTAAATAATTAGTGGTTAGGCATACGAAGCTTTCTATTCGTTCCATTTGGTCCGGATCGCTTGATACGAGGCGACAATGAACCAAACACTCCCGACATCTCAATTAAAAAGTAATTCAGCCAATAATAAGCTGAACCCTGACGAAGCTCGCCAACAATTTGTCGAGCAAGCTAATCGCCTATCAGCCGATGTGACTAAGCCAATACCTGGCTCGAAGAAAATCTATGTGCAAGGATCTCGAGATGATCTGCGCGTGCCGATGCGTGAAATAAGTCAAAGTCCCACCAGCGGTGAACTAGGCGCGCAAGACAATCCGCCGGTGACTGTTTATGACACATCGGGGCCATATTTTGACCCTAATATCAAAATTGATTTATTCAATGGTCTAGCTCCACTGCGTGAGAACTGGATATCAGAGCGAGGAGATACTGAGTTGCTCGAGATGCCGAGTTCTGACTATGCTCAAACGCGTTTGAATGATGAAGCGCTTGAGCAATTACGTTTTCAGCACCGACGACAACCAAGGAAGGCCAAAGCCAATAAAAACGTTAGTCAAATGCATTACGCTCGCCAGGGCATCATTACCCCAGAAATGGAATATGTGGCGATCCGCGAAGGCATGAGACTGCAAGAGTTAAGAGCGGATAAACGATATACAAAATTGCTTAAGCAGCATCCGGGGCATAGTTTTGGTGCGTCGATCCCTGAGCAGATTACGCCAGAATTTGTGCGCGATGAAATCGCAATAGGACGCGCGATCATTCCAGCTAATATCAATCACCCAGAATTAGAGCCAATGATTATTGGCCGTAATTTTTTAGTTAAAGTAAACACCAATATTGGTAACTCAGCCGTCACCTCTTCAATCTCCGAAGAAGTCGAAAAACTGGTGTGGTCGGTGCGTTGGGGTGGTGACACTTTAATGGATCTATCCACAGGTAAAAACATTCATGAGACTCGTGAATGGGTAATCCGCAATTCACCCGTACCGATTGGTACCGTACCGATTTACCAAGCACTCGAAAAAGTGAACGGTAAGGCCGAAGACTTAACATGGGAAATATTTCGAGATACCTTAATAGAACAAGCAGAGCAAGGAGTCGACTATTTTACGATACACGCGGGTGTCCGTTTAAAGTACGTTCCACTCACCGCACAGCGGATCACAGGTATTGTCTCGCGTGGTGGTTCAATCATGGCAAAGTGGTGCCTAGCTCATCATACTGAAAGCTTTCTGTATACCAAGTTTGAGGAAATTTGCGAGATCATGAAAGCCTACGATGTGTCATTTTCTTTAGGTGATGGCCTGCGCCCCGGTTGTTTAGCCGACGCCAACGATGCAGCGCAATTTGGTGAGTTAGAAACATTAGGTGAGTTAACCCAAATCGCTTGGAAGCATGATGTGCAAGTAATGATCGAAGGCCCCGGCCATGTGCCCATGCAGATGATTAAGGAGAACATGGATAAGCAATTGGATAATTGTTTTGAAGCGCCTTTCTATACACTTGGCCCACTGACTACCGATATTGCACCTGGTTATGATCACATAACGTCGGCCATTGGCGCAGCGCAAATAGGCTGGTATGGCACAGCCATGCTTTGTTACGTCACACCAAAAGAACATTTAGGTCTGCCGAATAAACAAGATGTTCGCGACGGCATCATCACTTATAAAATTGCAGCTCATGCGGCTGACTTAGCCAAGGGCCATCCCGGGGTACAATTACGCGACAATGCCCTTTCAAAAGCTCGCTTTGAGTTTCGTTGGGAGGATCAATTTAACCTTGGCTTAGATCCGGAAAAAGCACGTGAATTCCACGATGAAACTTTGCCGAAAGATTCGGCCAAGGTCGCTCATTTTTGCTCGACGTGTGGCCCCAATTTTTGCTCGATGAAAATCACCCAAGAGGTACGTGAATATGCCGCTAAAAAAAACCTAGAAACGCAGCAAGCCTTGACGCAAGGCATGGCCGAAAAGGCTGCGGAGTTTCGCGCCAAGGGCAGTGAAATTTATCACTCCACTGATTCTTGAGCCGATAAGCAAGCACTCCTTGTTATGACAACCGTAACCGTAGTCGGTAGCGGCGTAGCTGGCTTGTGCTGCGCATATTATTTGCTGCAAGCAAAGTATCAGGTAGATATTATTACTGCCAGTGATGGGCCCGATCAGCAATGTTGTTCATGGTGGGCCGGGGGCATGCTGGCGCCCTTTTGCGAGCAAGAATCGGCTGAGCCATTAATTGAAACCCTTGGGCATGAAAGCATGTCGTTTTGGCAAAGCTTTGCGAGCAAGCAGCAGATTGAATATCACGCTAATGGTAGTTTGGTTGTCACCGCACCGCGTGATCGAAGTCTATTGCGTCAGTTTTCAGAGCAAACTCAAGGTGCTCAGGCGGTGGGTAGTGACGCAATATCACAGCTCGAACCTGACCTTGCACATTTTAAGAATGCACTCTGGTTTGAGCATGAAGCGCACCTAGAACCTCGCATATTCACTCAAGCGTTATGGCGCTCTTGCCAAGAACTAGGCGCGTCTATTGAAACCTCTAGACGTGTGAGCGAGGCGCAATTTAAAGACTTACAAACCAACTCTGACTGGCTTGTTGATTGTCGAGGTTTAGCCGCAAGCGACGTATTAAACGATCTGCGAGGAGTAAAAGGCGAAATGTTACACCTCTATTGCCCCGACGTTAGCTTGCAACGGCCAGTGCGATTTTTGCATCCGCGCCATCCTATTTACTTGGTTCCTCGCCCCAACAATATTTTTATGCTGGGTGCCACAATGCTTGAGGTGAATGCCAGTAAACGCGCTACCGTAAGATCGGTTTTGGAACTTCTATCAGCCGCCTACGCTATTCACCCGGCGTTTGCAGAAGCCGAGATTTTAGAAATTGGGGTGGATGCGCGTCCAGCATTTGACGACAACTTGCCTAAGGTTAGGGTTGATGCCAATCGCCTGTATGTGAACGGTTTATATCGGCATGGTTTTCTAGCCGCCCCCGCTATCGCGCGACGCGTGACAGACTACATAGACAGCGGTTTACGCTGTAACGAGGTGTTTGATGCAAATTATTCTTAATGGTGAAGCTATAACCACCAACAAGACAACCTTAGCCAGTTTATTAATTGAACAAGGTTATGAGGGGATGGTTGTGGCAACGGCTCTCAATCAACTCTTTGTCGCAAAAGATCATCGAGACCGCACGTTATTAGAAGACGATTGTGAAATAGAAATAGTTGCCCCTATGCAGGGTGGATGAGTTTACACACATGATAAAAAATAACGCATTAAAATTGTACGGTGAAACACTAAGTTCCCGCTTGCTACTTGGCACGGCGCAATACCCTTCACCACAAATATTAATCGGTTCAATACAAAGCTCGGCAACGCAGGTGATTACCGTATCGGTGAGACGCGAATCTGGCACCAGCCGTGACGGGCAACGTTTCTGGCAGCTGCTCAAACAAAGTAACTGCAAAATACTACCCAATACAGCCGGCTGTCGAACCGTAAAAGAAGCGCTCAATACGGCGCAGATGGCGCGCGAGCTGTTTAATACAGATTGGATCAAACTGGAAGTCATCGGCAATGACGATACACTTCAACCAGATGTGTTTGGCTTAGTAGAAGCCGCACGTGAACTTTGTCAACAAGGGTTTAAGGTATTCCCTTACACCACGGATGATTTGGTGGTTGGTGAGCAATTATTAGCAGCTGGTTGTGAGGTTCTTATGCCATGGGGGGCACCCATCGGTTCTGGCCGTGGTTTACAAAACCCCAAAGCCTTAGAGTCTTACCGTCACTATTTTCCTGAAATCCCTCTCGTCGTAGACGCGGGTATTGGTTTGCCATCGCATGCTACGCAAGCAATGGAAATCGGCTATGACGCGGTGCTTCTCAATACGGCAATTGCGGATTCCGGGCAGCCAACTCTAATGGCTAAAGCATTTGCTCACGCGATAGAGGCTGGTCGTTTCGCGTATTTGGCACAGCCCATCGCCCAACGAGATATGGCGCAGCCTTCAACCCCCGTTGCCGGTACGCCATTCTGGATTTCTTAGCTCTAGACTTTGGTGGAAATCATTGCCGCAAAGAAAGTTAGTGAAGATAGAAACTAAAACAATCAAACTCATAAATAATGCAATTACCTAAGTTTTACCAAATCGTTGACCACTCCAGTTGGTTAGAGCGCTTTTTGCCGCTAGGTTTGACGCTTGTACAACTGCGCATAAAAGGCCAAACAATGGCACATGTACGCGAGCAAATTAAAGAGTCTAAGGCTCTTTGTGACGAATTTGATTGTCAGTTAATCGTCAACGACTATTGGCAACTCGCGATAGAAGCGGGTTGTGATTATATTCATCTTGGGCAAGAAGATTTAGTAAGCGCAGAGCTCGCAACTATCCGCCGCAACGGCGTTAAATTAGGGGTTAGCACACACGATCAACAAGAACTTAAAACCGCGCTCGCATCAAAGCCAGACTATATTGCCCTCGGCCCGGTTTACCACACCAGATTAAAAGCCATGAAATGGCAGCCGCAAGGAGTGGATAAAGTTATACGATGGAAACAACAGCTTGGTAACACTCCACTTGTTGCGATTGGCGGCCTAAACATTGAGCGCGCTCCAGCGGTATATCAGGCCGGTGCCGACAGTATTTGTGTGGTAACCGATGTGTTATTACATGATCAGCCTGAAGCAAGACTCAGGCAATGGCTAGATCCAAAACTTTACAGAGTATCGAATTTAAAATGAAGCAACGCTATCAACGACAACAACTCGTTTCTCAGTTAGGCCCTCAGTCACAAGCCTTGCTAACTGATGCTCGAGTTCTCATCGTAGGAGCTGGTGGATTGGGTTCGCCAGTTAGCACTTTGTTAGCGGGCGCGGGTGTCGGCCGAATCACCTTAGTCGATCACGACGTCGTAAGTCTAAGCAACTTGCACCGTCAAACGTTGTTTACTGAGGCCGATATCAAACAGCCTAAAGTGCTCGCGGCAAGAGAACGCCTGCAAGCCATTAACAGTGATATTTGTGTACAGGCTGTTAACGAAGCACTAAGCAGCAAAAATGTAGAGCGCCTAGTAAGCCAACACAGCATAGTGGTTGATGCCGCCGACAGTTTTTTTACCAGCTACCTTTTGAGTGATGTTTGTTTCAGACATCGCATACCGCTAGTGTCAGCGTCAGTGCTCACGACCAGTGGTTATATCGGTGTTTTTTGCGGCACTGAGTACGCACCGGCACCGAGCATGCGCGCTATTTTTCCATCACCTCCTCTGTCGGCACAAAATTGCAGTACTGCCGGCGTGACGGGCCCAAGCGTAGGCGTTATCGGCAGCATTCAGGCTCAAGAAGTTTTGAAAGTCATCGTAAACAGCCCAGCGCAACTACTCGGTAAGTTACTATACCTAGATCTCTGGGATTACCGACAAAGTATTGTCAACTTTGCAACCGCCTCAGAACCCAAATATTTTGCGCCATTGATGTCGGAAGATAAGCTGTCAACTGACGATGTCTTACTCGACGTGCGCTCCGAACTTGAGATCAATCAAAACCCAAGAAAACGATCTCACATTGCGATCCCTGTTAATCAAATTCATCAGCGCCATAGTAAGCTAGATAATTCATCGCGCATTGTCTGTGTCTGCAAAAGCGGTCAGCGTGCACTTAATGCCGCGCATCAACTCATCGGCCTAGGGTTTGAAAACATTGCGGTGGCGCTGTGACGATCTGCTTAACAATTGCAGGGTCGGACTCATCGGGCGGCGCTGGAATTCAAGCCGACTTAAAAACGTTTGCTGCCCACGGCGTATACGGAATGAGTGTTATTACCGCGATAACGGCGCAAAACACCTTAGGCGTTTCAGCCGTTCATTCTGTTCCTGCAAATATCGTTGAGCAACAACTTGACGCAGTACTCAGTGATATCCCTCCCGTAGCAATTAAAATTGGCATGTTAAGTAATGCCGAAATAATCACGGTTATCTCAAACAGACTTTCAACGTTTAAAAGCGCACCGATCGTATTAGACCCAGTTCTTGTCAGCTCTAGCGGTCAGTCTTTATTGGAAAAGAAGGCGCTAAATATCATGCTTGAAAAGTTATTTCCGTTAGCAACGATAATCACTCCGAATACGATTGAGCTTAAGGTGTTATCAAATGCTATTGGATTAAGGTGCGCGAACATTGTAGATCAATCCCAGCTAATGGAAGCCAGTCTTACATTAGTCGAAAAGCTCACAACAATGTTCGGCTATTGCCCAGCAATATTAAGCAAGGGGGGACACCTACAAGGTAAGGCAAACGACCTTATCGTAAATGGTGCTCAACAAGTTTGGCTTGAAGGGGAGCGCATTAACAATAGCAATACGCATGGAACCGGTTGCACACTATCCTCCGCCATTACGGCCAACTTAGCCATGGGACAAAAATTACTTGAAGCTGTTGAAAATGCCAAACTATATCTGCGCACACTAATCAATCGGCAACTAGATCTTGGCCAAGGTGTTGGTCCTCTGGATCATACGCCAGAGGCTCTCTACAACTCTTTGGCACTAACAAGTTAGTAGCGAGTCTGGCTCTGTTTGACAATCCGTGTCAATTAGGTCTTTGACTTCAAGCAATGCTGCTAGTATAAGGTCTCAAAAACAGTGCGTTAGAAAGGAACGGACTCAATAGTCTATATATGGAGTAAAGATGAGAGCGCGAACAAAACGACGGTTTTCAAAATCAGTATTAGCTCTCGCGATAAGCCAGGCTTTTTGCTCAGCGCATGCGGCCGTAATTGTCGTCACTTCCAATGGGGATGTTAATCAGGATGATTCAGTCTGTACACTGCGTGAGGCAGTGATCTCGGCTAACACGAATCCTGCTGTGTCGGTCAGTGGTTGTATTGCCGGGGAGCCAGGGCAAGACACAATAGATCTTTCAGCCGCTTCGTCAATTAGCATCTCACAGGCCTTGGCTATTTCTG
>JAESTB010000462.1 GCA_016763815.1 Arenicella sp. | reverse complement strand
TTTTGAAAAAGTCAAAGAGTCTCTGTTTGAAGGAAGCCTTTGGACGATATTAGTGGGTCTTGGCGCTCTATTGTCCGTCGGTGGAGCAATATTGTTTATACGTCGTCGCCGTGTCGATGAAGAGTTTGAAGTTAGTATGTTGTCAATCGAGAGTAACTCGCACAGTGTTGGCAATTCGTCTAGTTCGGCCGCGTCAGCATCGATGTCTGCATCTCATACGGCGTCAATGGCCTCGGAAGCAATTGCCGACAAAGAGACTTCATTCTTAACCGTATACAGTGATAGTGATGCGGTTGTTCAGGCTGATGAAGTCGATCCGGTCGCTGAAGCCGATGTTTATATCGCCTATGGTCGTGACGAGCAGGCTGAAGAAGTATTATTAGATGGCGTTGTAAGCCACCCCGATCGAATCGATATTAAGCAAAAACTTTTGAGCCTTTATCATAAACGCCAAAACGCAGAAGGTTTTGAGCGTATTGCAGAAGAGCTTTATTCGCAGCGAGCTGCATTGACCGGCGATATTTGGAAACAAGTTTGCGAAATGGGCAAAGAAGTTGCTCCAAATAACCCATTATTCGATCTATCTGGTGATGACCTCAATGCCGCTGTAGAAGCCGATTCAGAGCTATTATTAGAGGGTGATGATATTTCTGAAGTTCCGCTTGGGTCCGATCAAGTAGCGGGCCTGTCTGTTGAAGGCGAAGAAGATTTGATTGATCATTTAGATGAGTCTTTTTCGAGCAAACACAGTGACCTGGAGGAAGAGCTAACCATCGAAGATCAGTCGGAGATGGTTGTAGGGTCACTCTCTGAAGATGAGTCAATACAGCTAATTAACTTTGATGATGGTCGAAGTGAGATTAGTGAGTTAGATGAGATCGAAATAGATGCACTTGAATTCGCTGGGGATATTCCAACGTCGATGGACTTATCGAAAGAAAGCAATAACGATGCTGTCGAAATTTCTGTAAATGACGACGACGAAGATCTTTTGGATTTTAACTTCGACGATGTAACTGATGCCGACGAAGACGATGATGTTGAGCGTCCTTTCAGCGACGTGCAAGAAGTTAGCGACCTTGAGATAGATCCAGACTACGATGAAGCTCGTACCCAATACGAACTAGCTAAGGTGTTTGTCGATCTCGGTGACGAGGACGGTGCGCGTAAAATTTTGCTTGAATTAGTCGTGGACAAAGAAAACAGCCCCGAAGTGTTAAACGATGCCCAAGTATTACTGGATTCGATCAACGCATAACGTGCTGACTTAATTGTTTAGTTAGTTGTTTTAGGTTTACCAAGGCTATCTAAGCCCATGTGGATTTTATTCGCAAGCCTGAACTCATCGGAGTTTGGGCTTGTTTGGTTTTAAAACTGTGGCACTGGCCGAGTGTTACTTTAACGCTGATGTTTTTTGGTAACTTGCTTCTATCCAAATGCTCAAAATATTGCTAATCAAAGGTGCCTACCAATGAGATACGCTGCATGTGTGGAATACGACGGTACTCATTTTAGTGGGTGGCAGGCGCAGAAGCATGATGTGAGAACTGTCCAAGAGGTTGTTGAAGCCGCGTTGGGCCGAGTGGCTGACCACCCGACGCCGATCGTTACCGCGGGGCGTACCGACAAGTCAGTGCATGCTACACATCAAATTATCCATTTCGACTCCAACTCGGAGCGCACTGATTTTGCTTGGTGTCGAGGCACTAACCGATTCTTAGATCAGGATGTTCGTCTGCGTTGGGTGACACCGGTTGAGGATAAATTTCACGCTAGGTTTTCAGCGCTTTCGCGCTCGTATCGATTCATCATTCATAACACACCAATTAAAAGTGCTTTGTATCGAAACTATGCGACCCACGAAAAAGAGCCTCTTAACGCCGCTGTGATGGCTGAGGCGGCCCAAGTGTTATTGGGCGAACACGACTTTAGTTCTTTCAGGGCAGCAGGTTGCCAAGCTAACTCACCAATTCGGACAATGCACAAACTTGATTTAAGTTGTCAGCAAGAATGGATATGGTTTGACCTCAATGCCAACGCCTTTCTACAGCATATGGTACGCAATATTGCGGGTTGCTTAATGGAGATTGGCAGCGGTAGGCGGAGTGTCGATTGGTTGGCTGAGGTATTAGCTCAGAAAGACCGTACTAAGGCAGGTATAACCGCACCTCCAAATGGTCTATATTTGGCGGGAGTAGAATACCCACAGGAGTTTGATTTACCCAGTCAGCGGCATAATATAGCATTTTGGGGCGAGTAACAGCTTGTTTAGGCGCGGTTCCACTGGAGAGTCTGATAGCTTTAATATGCCAGTGCTGGCTTGCCAGCGATCGCCGTTTAGCTTTGCTAGTTAACTTAAATTTTAACCCCATTAAAACAACTAATACAGCCAACAACCATCATCAGCGTGAAAGTACAAAATAGAACCCGTATAAAGATTTGTGGTATGACCAACGTGGCTCAGGTCGAGTACGCCGTTTCCCTAGGCGTTGATGCCATCGGTATGATCTTACACGCAAACAGTCCGCGACTTATTTCGCTTAAGCAAGCAAGACTGATTCGTGATGTTGTGCCCTCATTTGTCTCCTTAGTTGGTGTGTTTGTTGATGCTGATCGTGAGCAAATTGAAAGCGGCATTGATGCGGTAGGCTTAGATATTATTCAATTACATGGTCTCGAAACTAACGCCTTAGGGCATACTTTAAGCCGGCGTTACATCAAGGCGATTAGAGCTAAAACGACTGAGCAAGTTAATCAGGACTGTGCCAAATTCCCTAATGCTCAAGCCATTTTGTTGGACCCTTATGTTAAGGGGCAGCATGGAGGAACTGGGCAAACCTTAGATCAAAACTTGTGGCCGAGTGACACAGTAACTCAGCCGCTGATTCTTGCTGGAGGCTTGTCAGCGAACAATGTCGCCATACGAATACGTCAATTTTTACCATTTGCGGTTGATCTGAACAGTGGTCTCGAGATCGAGCCTGGCGTTAAAGATCCTAGCTTAGTTGCTAAGGCTATCAAGCAAATTCATTCTACCGATGCACACCTGAGGTCGCTTTAAGATGGCTCGCAGTTTGGCCCAATGGGTTGATTATATTCAAACGCTTCACCACCGCGAGATCGAGCTTTCTTTAGAACGTGTCCGTGAGGTTTTCTTACGGATGTACCCGAACGGCTTGCCTTACAAAGTAATTAGTTTGTCTGGCACCAATGGTAAAGGAAGCACGGCCGAGTTGCTGGCGTCAATTTATCGCCAAGCGGGCTATAAAGTTGGCAAGTTTACATCACCACATTTGGTTCACTTTAATGAGCGTTTCAACCTTAACGGTGACGCGGTTGACGACCAAGGTTTGCTGAATGCCTTCGATCGTGTTGAAACGAGCCGAGAAGACACACCAATTACATTTTTCGAATATGGAACCTTGCTTGCGGTCGATCTTTTCGCCAATTACCAAGTAGACGTGGCGATTATGGAGATTGGCTTGGGTGGCAGGCTGGATTCGGTCAATATTCTTGACGCTGATTTGGCAATTGTTACTAGCATTTCCATTGATCACACCCGCTGGTTGGGTGACACCATCGAAGAAATTGGTTTCGAGAAAGTGGCGATTGCGCGAAAGGATCGGCCCTTGGTATTAGGCTTAACTAAGCCGCCGGCCAGTATGCTTGATTATGCGTCTGATTTGCCAGCTCAGCTTAGTCAATTAGGGCGGCACTTCGACTATTCGTATGACAACGGAGGCGATACTTGGCGGTGGTCAACATCAGAAACGACCTTGGATGACTTGCCGCTGCCATTTCGACAGCAAGGGGTTCAATTATCAAATTGTTCGTCGGCACTTGAGGCGGTACGGCTTATGTCGAATGATCTGCCCGTTGATAGGGCAAGCATCTGTAAAGGTATAAGCAACGCTACGATTTTGGGGCGCTGCCAAGTATTGAGTCGTAAGCCTGACATTATTCTGGATGTGTCGCATAATCAAGCGTCCGTTGCACGTCTTAGCCAGTTTCTCTACTCTCTAAGCAACAATGAAAGCACTACTTTCGGTGGGCGCACCATTGCGGTCTGTGGCATGTTGCGAGATAAAGAAATCGTTGCCAGCATTGATCAGATTGCCGATCAAATCGATGACTGGCATGTGGCAACTATTCACCATGATCGCGGCTCTCTCGCCGTTGAGATTAGTTCCGTGATCAGCTCTATTTGTGCTTCGACAGTGGTTGAATATGACCGCGTGGAAGACGCATATGATGCTGCAGTAGACACATTAACAGCAGATGACCGTCTTGTGGTTTTTGGCTCCTTCCATATTGTAGGTGATATACTTGAGCATGTTAATTAGCGCAGTGATGGCTCGCCATTCTTACGCTAGCCGTATAGAGGGCTACATGCCTCGCTTAAATCAGTAAAACAAGTCTTATGCCAAAAAAAACAAACGCAGAACCCGAGCAGCATGCCGAGTTTGATTTAAAGCACCGTATCACCGGCGCGGCAGTATTATTATTTCTAGGGGTACTCGTATTGCCTTGGTTATTGGGGCCACCAAGCGAAGCAAGCAAGGTCGAAGTGGCACCGCTGTCGCCGATAAGCTCAGAGGTTGAGGTTGCGAATATTATTAACACCGTAAATGGTTCTGAGTTTGACGCGCTGACCAATAATATTGAGGAAACCGTCTATATCTCTAAGATTACCCCGTTAGATGCGAAGGGTAATAGAGACCTGGTACAAGCGGCTAACAACGCAGCAGCCAGTACTAATGCGCGACAGAGGGAGCAAGATGAACTAAACGCCTTAGCGGAAATTGTCAAACAACAAAATGATGCTCTAGAAAAAGCGGCGTCAGAAACTGATGCTAAAACTACCGCCAACAAGCAAAATGCAGAAGGTGAGCCGCAGAAAATGGGCGTAGCCGGAGCTGATCAGCAATACGCTAAGCGAGAGCGAGACCTGCAGGCCGCCTTGGCCCTCGAACTCAAATCTCAGCAGCAGGCTAAAGACGCTGAGAATGGGGCATTGGTCAAGACTCCGGTAAGTGTTGGCTGGGTAGTTCAAGTCGGCTTGTTTACCGACAAGAGCCGGGCGATTGCGCTGATTAGCGAGTTAAAGAATAAGGGTTTCTCAGCGTCAAGCAGCGTTGTTGATACAAACCGAGGCAAGAAAACGGGTACTAGAGTTTGGCTTGGTCCATTTGATAAAAGAGTGGCGGCTATCAACGAACAAAATCGGTTAAAGTCTAAAGCGGGAAAGGAAGGTTTTATTCGTGTGTATCCGTAGACGAAAAAATTGACCTAAGGGCTTATGATTATTAGGGCTTATAATTAATTGACCGACGAATTGGTCAGAGAGAGGAAAAAATGGGTGGATTTGATTGGGTTATTGCGGCGATATTAGTCGTTTCAATTCTTGTGGGTATTTTTCGTGGCTTTATTAAGGAGTCGTTGTCGCTTATTTCATGGATATTGGCCATCTGGCTAGCATTTAATTTTTGCGCTCAGGCGGGCGACTTTCTCCATCAGTACATAAACATACCGGCGCCAAAATTCAGAGAATGGGCTGGTTTTGCCTTGGTCTTTATTTCTACTCTCTTTGTTTTTTCTGTTATCAGCTACATTATTACTAAAATATTTGTTCGAGGCCCAATTAAAGGCGTTGATCGAGTTTTGGGTTTGGGTTTTGGTGCGTTGTGAGGCGTTGCTATTGTCGTTGCTGTGTTAGTCGGTGCCAGAGGTTTTGGCATGGAAACGTCGGATTGGTGGCAGAACTCTCAGCAGATAAGTAAATTTGAGCCTTTCATGAAGACGGTAGAGGAGTTGTTTCCCGATAGTGGACTGACACCAGAGGAAGAAGGCGCTGATTTTAAGCAAACGGCCACCGAGCAAGCCATAAAAGCATTTAGCGAAGTCAATCAGTAGCGTTAAAGGATCAAAATCATCGTTTAGAGATCTCAGCATAACTCGATGAACAGATAAAAATACCTGTAATGTATTCACTTTTCGTTGCAAACCTGGCCAATAGCCTATTATTGGCTGCGTTTCCCTCCTCAATTGAAGGAGTTTTAAACTATTTTCATCTCGCCCCTGAGTTATGCTGAAATCTTGTTTAGATATTTCGTTAAACGTTAAACCTCGGGTTTAAATAATGTATCATTCACCAGCCAGATCTTGGGCTTCTAATTAGTAAGCTTTAACGTTTGGTGTTACTTTTTGGCCCTCAGATCATCTCAGTAGAGATAGAGCGATTAATATGTGTGGTGTGTTAGGTATAGTTGGTAAGTCTTCCGTTAGCACGAGCTTATACGATGGTTTAACTGTTCTGCAACGTCGAGGTCAAGATGCTGCTGGAATCATGACCTGCGACGA
>JAESTB010000461.1 GCA_016763815.1 Arenicella sp. | reverse complement strand
TAGGCACTAATAATTTACCGATCAACCTTGGTTTTACCGATCAACTTTGGTTTTATCGATCAACTAGGGTACTTGCGTCTGGCACACTCCAATCAGGTGATTCCACATGCCCGTACCATGCCTTTTCAGGTGCGACATCGTGCAATGCTTTTTTCACCTTGATCCACAATTGATTTCCCCAGTCATAGTGCCAATACAAAATGGGGTCGTTTAAAAAACCTTCGTTTGTGAATGCCCAATCCATTAACCGACGATTAAGTAAGCGAATATCATCTTTAGCAATCATCCCTTTTAGCAACATCCGTTCAAAGTAATCGGTGTAGCTGACATCGATAATTTCTTCAAAAGCCGAACCCATATTCAGTAACTGATCGCGGCCTAAATATTTAAGCGTTACATCGACCGACGAACCGGTAATATGAATCGGAAAGGTTCGTGTATCCAAGGGATCAAATATACGAGGGTCTCGCACATATCCAAGTGCGTATTGACGGCAATCTTCTTCACTCGGGTTATCCAGCTCAGAACGCCCGCGTTGGTAGAAAAACTCCCATAAGCCCTGCTGGCATTCGATCGAACGGTATGCGTCCAAAATCAAAAGTTCCGCACCGAATGGTTGCAAATGCTGGTTCACCTTAACCAGTTTTTCAGCCACCGTTTGGCGCAATAACCCTTGCTGGCGACTTCCACCTATCGGTTTATAGTAAGGCGGATTAAGGCCATCGAGAATGGCATGGTATGACTCAAACGCAATGTCATAATCTTTAAGATCAACCATAGGCTCATTGAACCTTGGATCATCTTGATCTAGTGGAATCGTATGATGCGAACCGTTTATTTGTTCGCGCTCAACAATAGGAATCTGATAGTCAATATTAAATCGAGTTGGGTTCATCGCAATGCTCATTGTTTACCTCTATGCGCCCTGCCCGTATTGCTACATTGTTGTTTCAACAGCTTAAATTTATCGGCAAAAAACTCTCCCTCAAAACGCCCTTCTCCAATCGCAAGTTCATACAAGCTCTGCCTTTTCTGATCACTTAGTGCGCTCAGTAAGCTAAAAAAATCATCAGTATCGTAGTTAAAGATTCGTGAAATACAACGTGCGGTAAAACGATGATCTGCTGAGGTAAGTAGCTCAACAAAATCGTCAAAGGTGTCAAATCTCGAGCTGTTTATTTGGTGTTCTATTTGAGGATGATTAATACCTAACTGGTTCTCAACTTCAAGGATATATAGCCATTTAATCAACGCAGGTTTAACTCGCCCAAACGAGGTATTCATGTGTTCTTGTTGAGTTCCAGTGACCCGAATATCATTGATCACAATTACCCCATTGCCGGAAAAGTCTTGTTCGTGAAGGTGAATATCATCGCGTAAACGGCTACGCTCTTTAATGCGTTGCTCAAGACTATTGTTGCTATATTCATAGCGTAATTTAAAATCTTGCTGGTCCATTATCTGTTCTGAAGTACCCAAGAAATGTAAATCAACCATCGACAATATAACTCGGCCCGAGAGCCGCAATTGGAGGTGACGGTATAGCCGCCAACACAATAAATTGGCAGCCGCTGGTGCCTTAATTAGTGGCGGGCCGGTTAACACCCATTTATTAATACTTGGAGAAGCGTTGATAATCTCGCCAACCCTTTCTGCTAGCGCGTCAAGATAGAAGTCAACCGCCGGTAGCACCCCTAGTTTCATAGCGGGGTACTGAATCAGCAATGGGTCGGTAAAATCCACCGGCAACTGACCGAGTTGCTTTAAGCACAGTACGCTTTTGCTACCTTGGTTTTGAAGTCTGTTATTCATAGCGACCTATCAAGCAAGTTTATCGATGACCGAGTTTCAAACATTAACCACTGAAACTCGGTCAAGCACTACTATTGAAACTCTCTGTTTTCAGCAATATTCGCTTTGTGTGCGGCCGCTGCTGGAGTATTCAACGCCCCTGCCGGAACGGTGTCTAGCTCTTTACCGACACCAACCGATGCCTGAGCAAGAAAACTAAAATCACGCCCTTTCTGCTGCGCCGCTCCGTGGCAGCCTTGACACCCGCCAACAGTATAGGTTGGTGCGGCAACAGTTCCGCCGTCAGCCGCGCTCGGCGAGACATTGCCATACTCAAGAGGTGTGGTATAGGTGCCGTCAACCGTTCGATTATTGGTTAATAAACCATCAACCGGAACACCGCCGTTAACCAGCGTACCGGTGAACAACTGAATGCCTGGCTGACTGCTCTCAATAACGATGTTAGCCAGATAATAGTCTTCTGCGGTTTGATCGCTGGTCGGGCCTGCCTGTATACCCTTAAGACGATAATTAGCCCACACATTGCTAGCGCTAAGACCGCTGATCAGTGCCGTGACGCTGTTGTTAACATCGTTGACTTCCTTGGTGATGGTCTGAGGCTGAACCACGATTGTTGCACTCTGTGAAATAGTACCGGCTAAGGGAAGGTTATACGTGGTTTGCTGGTTTGTGGCAGAACCGCTTTGGCCGGCGGCGTTAACATCATAAGCACCCGTGGCGGTTGCTTTGTACACCGTCGGGTCGCTAACGCCATTGTTATACGCAAGTGAGTTGTAGGTTGTTTCATAGGCTGGGTCAATGATGGTGCCACTGCCGTTTCGAGTCACCGAATCAACATGCTCGAAAGTAGAAAAGATAAACTGTTGGTAATTAGCCGTCTTCAGAATAATATGAACGCCAATCAGCGCAAACATTTCATTGACAACGTGAGGAACACCATCACTACCCGCTTTGTAGTAGGTTGCCATTGCCTGGTGATAACTCGATGGTGTGCTATTGGCGGTATTAATGTCACTCACACGCCGCCAAGCAGTTTTTACTTCCATTACATTGTCGGGAAAATCGTAAGAACTGGTATTCGAAGGGCTAGTCGTTTTACCACGAACATAATTAGTTTCAGAGGTATTAACCTTGGCCATAAAAAGAACGGGGAAATCTGGCGAATTAGAATCCTTAAAGTACAGATAATTCTGACCAATTTCATTGGTTTCATCTAGGTACACATAGTTTTCACCGGTCACCGTCAAGGCCGTGTCGCTGCCGCCAGTTGGCTGGTAATAAGTGTAATAAGTCGGAATTTGTCCAACCGGTGATGCCGGTTTGGTGGTCTGGTAATATGGAAATGCCTCTGTTCGATGATAAAAACTTTCGAACACTAGCGGGTTTGTCTGAATCGAGGCGTTGCCCGAATCAATAAAATCGGAGTTCGATGCTCCAGCCGTACGCCCAGCACCACTGCTCAACGTGGCGGTAGTATTTTGCATCGCCGCGATAAATAACCGCCAAGCATAATTGGCCTTTTCAGTGTGCGTGGCACTACTGGACAAATCGCTTGGGAAGGCATAGCCATCTTGAGTAAGCTCAGCCGAGGTGATCGCACTGCCGGTGTCCGCCTGTAAACTCATCGAGGCGGCCCCGAGTAGCGTAGCGGTGGCGACTAGAATTGCCCTGTGGCTTAACTTTATTGGTTTTGCTGAAAACATTATGTCACTCCTTAATTATCCGTTGGTGTAAAAAAGTATTCAATTTGGTTTAGTGTCATGGACCGCTAAGCTAGCGGCTTGCTACCAGATTCCATTCATGATTGGTCGGTATTTCACCCACCGCAAGTGGCGCGATGAAGTCAACAGAGAAATTGTCTTCCAATGCGGCGACCCAGATCCGAGTAGATAAGTTGACCTTAAATAGTTCAAAAATTCGATCGTCTTCGATGGTGTTTTCGCTGTAGACGCGACGGTCGATCAACTCGTAAAAGTCCGTCGGCACAAAGTCTTCGCGCAATGCTACGTGGGCGGTCTTTTCACCGTCGCTTATCCACCATTCAAATTTCATTTCGCTATTGCAGCGATTTTCGCAATTGGCATTTTGCATAACAGTAACGGCCTTACGATCAGCACAACCGGTTACGTAATTGAGCGAATCGAGTACGCCAGGGCCTGGGTGACCACTGACTAACACTAAGTTATCCCGATGCCAAAGGTGCGTACCTGACATGGCTTTGGCCGCCATCTGCATGGCTCTATAGCCTACGGCTGTCCCCCACCATAGTGAGCTAGTGTGGTTAGTCATTGAACCTTGATAGTCCAACGAGATTACCTTGTCACCATCAGCGATATTAATATTGACGCCGTCGGTTGGCGTGTACTCCGAAGTTAAAAACTGGGTCATGAGTAAGTTCCTCTGTTTGAGTTAGTTAGAGCGTGTTGAAATTGATTAACAAATTCTCGGCAGTTGCTCGCCGATAAGCATGTCAACAATTCGTTTACCTCCGAAACCGGTTTGCATGTGTACCCGTCCGGAGCGTCCGCCCTCTAAAACATGGCCAATTTCAGTGGCTTCTTTACCCAGCGCATGTGATCGCATTGCCTCCAATGCAATTTGCTTTTCATCGTCAGGCACAACCACGACTATTTTCCCCTCGTTAGCTAGGTATAGGGGGTCGAGCCCAAGAATTTCACAGAAACCAACCACCTCTTTGCGAATAGGTGTCTTTTCCTCAAAAATTTCAATCGCAACTTTCGATGACTGCGCTATTTCGTTAAGCACCGACGCGATTCCTCCGCGGGTTGCGTCACGAATAAAGCGCGTTCCTGGCGCTGCGTCGAGCAGCGTTTTAATCAAGCCTTGCAATGGCGCGCAATCGCTTATAACCGGACTTTTCAAATTCATATCACCACGCGCATTCAAAATAGCCGCACCGTGATCACCCAGAAAACCGTTTACCAGAATCGCATCACCAGGCTGAGCCAAATGTGCGCCCAATTGGTAACGTTCATTAATAATGCCGATGCCAGCGGTGTTGATAAATATCTTGTCGCAGCTTCCCCTCTCAACTACTTTGGTATCGCCAGTAACTATCTGCACCCCCGCCTCACGCGCCGTCTCCGCCATCGATGCGAGAATTTTTCTCAAGGTCTCTACCTGCATCCCTTCTTCAATAATCATGGCACAGGTCAGATACAACGGTGTTGCCCCGCCAACTGCTAAATCATTTACCGTGCCGCAAATTGATAGCTTGCCAATATCTCCTCCAGGGAAGAACACGGGGTCAATCACATAGGAGTCGGTGGTCATGGCTAAGCGGTCTCCAAGTTTTGCCAGATCACTCAACTGAAAACGTGCTTGGTCTTCCAGCGTATTTAGTGACGGATTATCAAACGCGCTGATAAAGACATCGTCGATCAAATCACGCATGGCTTTACCGCCACCGCCGTGTGCCAAGGTGATCACGGGGCTGACGAGTTTACCGTGGCGTATCCTGGTACTTACCGGCTGAGTAAGTTTTGCATCTGTTGCTTTGTTCATGAGACGGCCTCCTCAACGATTTCTTCTTCATTATCAATTTCTATGCCGCCATATTGGTAGTAGGCAGCACAGGCCCCTTCACTTGAAACCATCAATGCACCGAGTGGAACTTCGGGGGTACAGGCTTTGCCAAACACTTTGCATTCCCAAGGTTTAATAACACCTTTAAGCACCTCGCCACATTGGCATGACATGGGGTCAGCGACCGAAATTGACTTAATCGAAAATTTTGTCTCGGCGTCGTAATCTAGGTACTCATCGGTTAGCTGTACTCCTGAATGATCAATCGAGCCTAATCCTCGCCACTCAAAAAACTCGCGCAGTCTGAATACCTTGCTGATGGCTTCAAGAGCAACATCATTACCCCCTTCAGGGACAATGCGGTTGTATTGATTTTCAACCTTCGCCTCGCCGGCTTCCAGCTGTTTCAGCACCATCCAAAGCGATTGCAGTATATCGAGCGGCTCAAATCCAGCCACTACCAACGGTTTCTTATAATGTTCAGCTATAAACGCATAAGGCGCATTTCCAATTACCATGCTGACATGACCTGGGCCGAGAAAGCCTTCGAGCTGCATATCGGGTGAATCCAGCACCGCCTTGACGGTAGGGATAATAGTAATGTGATTACAAAATAGGGAGAAATTTGTAATCCCTTCTTTCTTAGCCTGCAACACGGTCAGTGCAGTGCTTGGCATTGTCGTCTCGAACCCGAGGCCAAAGAACACCACCTCACGATCTGGGTTCTTACGCGCCAAGCTTAGCGCGTCCATCGGTGAATAAACCATGCGAACATCGGCACCCTCGGCCTTCGCGACTAATAGGCTTTTCTTCGAACCCGGCACTCTCATGGCATCACCAAAAGTGGTGAAAATCACCTCTGGCCGCTCGGCAATCTTGACGCAATCGTCAACTCTCCCCATCGGCAACACGCACACGGGGCAGCCGGGTCCGTGAATCAATTCAATCGATTTAGGTAAAATATTCTCGATGCCATAGCGAAAGATCGAGTGGGTGTGTCCGCCACACACTTCCATAATTCGTATAGGCCGAGTACGCCCAACAGACAAACGTTCAGCGATTTCATTGATCTCATTGATCAATACCTTGGCTTTCTCTGGATCTCTAAATTCGTCAACATATTTCATTGTTATCTCCGTTAAACTTGATTTGCTTGGGTCGTAGTCTTTGCTTGGGTCGTAGTCTTTGCTTGGGTCGTAGTCGCTTGTAAATTGCCGCGCTCGTCGGCCAGCAAGGTATGCACTAAATCCCATAGCACATGATAGACAAATACATGGCATTCTTGGATTCGATGAATACTGTCGCTTTCAACCACTAGACAGTGGTCCAACCCCATGGTTTTAACTTCCCCGCCGTCGCTTCCGAGTAACGCAAAGGTAAGCGCGCCCTTTTTTTGTGCCTGCTTAAATGCTCGAATAATGCTCTGCGAGTTACCGCTAGTTGAAATACCAATCAACATGTCTCGCGGTTTCATCAATACATCGACTTGCCGGGTAAATACATGGTCAAAGCCGACATCATTCGATATCGCCGTAGACAAGGTTTTATCCGCCGTCAAGTCGTAGGCCGCCAGCGCTGGGCGGCCGGTAGTCACTGGATGTAAAAATTCGACAGCGATGTGCGATGCATCGCTACTTGAACCGCCGCATCCCATGGTAAAAAGCTGACCGTCATTGAGATAGACCTTCGCGACCGTATTAGCCAGATCAATAATGGCTTGAGCATTCGCTTCGACAAACGCTTGCATAACCGTCTTGTGATGGCTGTACTTTTGGTTCACCGATTCAAGCAATGCCGAGTTCATAGATATGGGGTCTTGTTTCTTACTATGCAGAAACGGATACATTTCCTGAAGCTGCGCCTTATTTTTATCAACCTTATTCATAAAATTACCTAGGTAGTAGTGATAGGATCACAAGGTGAGAAAATTAAGACGCACCCTGCTGCATCGCTTGCAGTTCTTGCTGCATTTCACCCAGCTCCGTCAGTACAGCAAGTGTCGCCTGAGCCTCATTTTCATCAATCACACTCATGGCAAAACCTACGTGTACCAACACCCATTCGTCTATGTATTTTTCCAGCGGCTGCCCCTCTTCAGCGACACAACTTAAGCTCACTTCGCGTTGAATCCCTCCTACGTCAACCAAACCTAGCTGTTGCTCGACATCGACAATACTGACAATTTTTCCAGGTATTCCGAGACACATAAATCACTCCTAAATAGTTGTTGCGCAAATTTGCGTAAATAAAATTCCGTGCGTGCATACCGCCACCACAGATAACGGATCTACTGATATTGAGCTAGCTAATCACCTTCTTGAGAGTGAACTCTTTTGGCTTAGAGCAAGCAATACTAAGTCTCATTTAGCTTCAATCAGACTGGCAAATTACTCTCCAAAAAGATATTACACACTCTTACAGCAAGCTGCTTCAGGCGACGCAATCGGCTGAATTAACTCGGCCGCTATTGCCAACTGGCAGGCCAGATAACGGCTCTACTGATATCGAGCTAACCATCGCCTTCTTGCGACTGCTTGAGTCTTGCCAACGCAATCGCGGCCTGTCCAAGAGAGATCCCGCCGTCATTAGACGGAAACTGACTCTGGCTTAAACAACACAAACCCGCCTGCTCAAAGCGCGTATGCAAGCCTTCTAATAACAATTTGTTCTGCAAGCAACCGCCGGATAAAGCAACGGTGTTAATACCTTCGTTCTGGCTAACCTTCAGCACTACTTGATGAATAGCATTAACAAGGCCTGCATGAAATCTTGTCGAAATCGTAGCAACGCAAACGCCTGAGTTGAGGTCTTCAAACAACGCCCTCCACATAGGTGCCGGATCAATTTGCCAACCGACGGATTGCTCATGGCTTACATCTGGCTCATGGCTTACCTCAAAATGGTAGGTATCGAGTAAAGCCTCAGGATCGGTAAACTCTTTGTCTACCGCCATTTCCAGCTCAATTGCACCTTGGCCCTCGAATTGTGCTCGATCTACACACATGCCCAGTGCCGCCGCTACTGCGTCAAATAGGCGCCCGCAGGAACTAGCCTCGGGCGAGTTGATACCGCCTTTCAACATTCCATCTAATAGTTCAAGGGGCTTGCCATTTAATACCTGAGCGATATCTAACTCGCCGTATTGCCGATTGAAATTAGCCCAGCTCATGGCATTCAAAATATGTGCATAACAATTGCGCCACGGCTCTTTTATTGCCTGTGCCCCGCCTAACATCGCGATCGGCTTCAAGCGACCAACACGCCGAGAGCTTGTATAATCCGCAATCAGAATCTCGCCACCCCATAAACTATTGTCATCGCCAAAGCCGAGACCATCGAGTGCCACGCCAATAACCTCAGACGTATCGATTGGTCGATTATTCTCCACAAGGCAACTGGCAATATGTGCGTGATGATGCTGTACACTCATTACCTCACTGACCTCCTCACGCTCGGCTAAGTCAATGGTGGCAAACTTAGTTGAGATATATTCAGGATGCTTATCGTGCACCACGATTTGCGGTGCAATCTGGTAAAGCCGTTGGTACAACCCTAAGTTTTTAAGGTAATCATCAAAGGTGCTTACATCTTCAAGGTCACCCTGATGTTGCGACACTATCGCCGAGCCATTTTTAACCAAACAAAAGGTCGATTTCATCTCGGCTCCGCAAGCCAACAAGTGGGCATCATGCGCAAAACCGACAGGCAATTTAAACGAACGTGGCGCGTAACCTCTCGCTCGGCGCATCACACGAGGTTGCCCAGCCATACATCGAACTACCGAATCATCTATACGGTTTGCGATATCTCGGTTGTGATAGATCACCAGATCAGCAATATCGTTAAGTTGCTCAGCGGCAATCTGGTTATCAATAATTTGTGGCTCACTGGAAAGGTTGCCACTGGTCATCACCAATGGCCTGCCAAAGTTTTTTGAAATTAACCAATGCAACGGTGTGTAGGGCATCATAAAACCATACAGGCGAGATCCCGGAGCGATATACTCAGACAGTTCTGGTAAGCCAAGTGAATTAGGTAAACCGTTAGCCGCCTTAGCTCTCCGTTTAAGCAATACTATCGGCGCTCGACTAGAGGTTAGCTGCTCCCTTTCAATATCTGATAAATCGCAATAGCCTTGCAGTATTTCCAGGTCATGAGTCATCAATGCAAACGGTTTAGCGTACCGCCGTTTACGAAGTCGCAATGTTTCAACCGCTTCGTTATTGCTAGCATCACAGCACAAATGGAAGCCGCCGATGCCGCGAATCGCGACGATTTTTCCGGCCCGTAAAGCACGGTTAACTTGACTCAGCTTGTTATCAGAGTCCACTCGCCGTGTATCAGTGCTAACCGCACCCTGAGAAGCTCCGCCGGTCAAACAAAGTTCAAGCTTTGGTCCGCAGTCAAAACAGGCGACGGGCTGAGCATGAAAGCGCCGATCAAGTGGATTTTCATATTCCGCACGACACGAATCGCACATCGGAAAAGGCAACATCGTTGTCTTGCTGCGATCGTAGGGAATACTATTAATAATAGTCAGTCGCGGGCCGCAATGTGTGCAGTTGGTAAACGGATAGTGGTAACGGCGTTGGTTCTCACCGAACACCTCTTCTAAGCAATGTTCACAAGTAGCTGCATCGGCTGAAACTTCAGTGGCAACCGCCCCTCGTTCAGAAGCGCGAATGGTGAAGTCAGGAAAGCTCCACTCCCCGAGTAATTTAGTTAACTCAATAGCATCGATATTAGCCAAGGGTGGGGACTCAACATTGAGTTGCCGTACAAAGTTATCGAGCCCCGTCTTATTACCTTTAACACGAATAAGCACGCCTTCAGCGTCATTGAATACTTCGCCAACTAGCTCTCCTTCTTTCGCTAGACGAAACACAGTCGGCCTAAACCCGACTCCCTGCACGGTTCCTCGAACACGAATTTCGTGGGTTTCTTGATCACTCATTGGCTCAAATCAGTCAAAACTAACACCATTACCCTTGGACGGTTTCATGATAAAAATTAAAAACTTCTAACGAACTCTCAATAAATTAGTAACACCGACTTATCTACCAACAACTGGATCAAACGAGGTTGTTACTCACTTGAAATACAATCATTTTCACAAGCAAAACTAAAACAATACCCCGCATTCTTTGTTGTTAACGGGGTCGATCCCAACGCTCTAGCGGCTGTACAACTAGTAAAATAAATCAGTTACTGATTGTAAATTAGCTGGTTGGATAATTTATGTATATAGACGTTAGTCCAATAAAATAACAAAAAATTACATATCGCCTAATTAGTACATAGGTGAACTAGTCAGATCTGAGGTCAGTAAGAGTTACAACATCAGCTGAGCTGAAGAGCAACGAGTTCCGTGTTGGCTAGGTTTTCCTTTATCGTTCCGATCAAGCGCAAGACACACGCTGGCTCTTCTAGGCATCGTTAAAAAAGTGATAAATGGACAGCCATCGAGATCATTGTAATCAACGATTTCATGTGCGAGTATTAAGCCTCAAAGGATTGAAATTGGAGAACAAGGATGACGCTCCCCCGAAAAACGTTGGTGTCGTTGGCTGACACACCCTACTATCACTGTGTCTCTCGCTGCGTTCGCCGTGCTTACTTATGCGGCTACGACCCACTGACTACCAAGAGCTATGAGCACCGGCGAAGTTGGCTGGAAATCAAACTATTAAAAACGGCCGACATCTTTGCAATCAAGCTTTGTTCCTACGCCGTAATGAGCAATCATTACCATGTAGTAGTGCATATACGGCCCGACCTCGCCCAGAGTTGGACCGAGCTAGACGTAGTTAAGCGTTGGCACCAATGCTTTAACGGCACGCTGTTCTCTCAGCGTTTTCTAAAAGGTGACCCCTTAAGTGAGACTCAATGGAAAGCACTGCGCAACGACATTAAACGTTGGCGTTCAAGGCTCAGCGACATATCGTGGTATATGCGTATCGTTAATGAATCGATCGCACGACAAGCAAATAAGGAAGATAACTGCACTGGCCGATTTTGGGAGGGAAGATTCAAAAGCCAAGCCCTACTTGATGATCAAGCGCTGCTTTCATGCATGGCCTACGTAGACTTAAACCCAATAAGAGTTCGCATGGCCGCCACCCCTGAAGACTCGCACTACACCTCAATTCGACGTCGGATGCAGCATCTAAAGAGCCCAAACGTGAACGACGATAGCCTTGAGGTTTTTATAGGCACCACGGAAAACGACATTGGGATCCCATTTAAACTTAAAGATTATTTGGAACTCGTTGATTGGACTGGTCGGGTGATTAGAGGCGACAACCGTGGCCATATAGACCAAGCTCAGCCGACCATATTAAGCCGACTAAAATTAAACCTTGAAGCGTGGAAGGTTCTAACCAGCGAGTTTGAAACGCACTTTCAATGCTGGGTCGGCAATGAACAAATTGTTAGGCGAGTATGTGAAGGCCGAGGGTATAAACGGCAACCTCCGACACGTCGGCATGAACGCCTTTTTAAATCACCCTAAAACTTAAGGTTCAAAACAAATTTCAAGCCATCATCACCTAGCGGTGAGACCGAAACTCGCATAGAAAACACCACTGGTTCGACAAACACCGTCAGAACATAAAGATTTTTTAAATGGTGACCTTTCCTAGAGCGTCTCGAATGAAAAGATACTTGGATCTGGGCTCAAATAGAGCCCAGAGCTCTATATTAGAGATGGATGTCCAATATCTCTCTTTGCTTTAGAGGTGGATGTCCATTATCTCTCTTTATTTGCTGTGCAAATGGTATAAAAGTGGAGTATTAAATAATTGTCTTTCTAGTCTTTAAAAGCATGTTTTCGTCTTTGCTATGCTTTTCTTTTACCTGTATTAAATCTTCATAGCTAGTACTAAAGTATTTTTTGTAGTAACAGAAGAGTCCTTAAAACTTATAAAAGCCCCACCTGTATGTGGAATGTCAAAATCTCTACTCTGTTCTATCCAATCTTCTGTTCTGTTGCTGTAGACCCTGTTTTTTATGGTATGTTCAAGAGCGGCAGATTCATCTATAGTTAATTGACCCTCTGGGTTTAAAAACTCATTCCACCAAGCTTGGTATTGAATGGTAAACAATCTGTCCTTATAAGGGAATGCACTGCCTATTGCATCTTGACCTTCTTCGCTGTTGTTTTGAGTACCATAAAAATCTCCCGTAATGGCTCCTATCGTTATGTAATTATGGATGCCATATTCATTTAAGTCGTCTTCCTTTTTAGGAATCAAGAGTGGTGATTGTAAAGAACAAATAAGAGCTTCTCTACTTTCGTTATCCCAATTTTTATCTGCCAAACGAGAAGTGATTTTATGAGGTGCAGGACCATCACTATCTAGACCGAGGTGATGGTAAGATCTATCCCACGATTCAAACCTCCAGTTTCTAGCATTTTCATCGATAGTTAGTTCCTCTACTTTCTCTTCAATCCAGCTTTGTGCAAGGTTTGTATTGTCTAGTGATGCCGAGAGGCTATCTAGATGAGAAGAGCCTAGTAAAGGTTGTTTGATTTGCTGAGCTAATATCTCTAACCAATCAAAAATAGTCTGTACAAACTCTGTCGCTCCTCCTGCTAGGTAAGCATTAATTGCACAAGGCAACTGCGCATTGGGATCTCTATCTGATAAGGACTCAATATGTACCGCATTTATCTTGAGGTTGGTACCGATTAAAAGCGGGCTCTTACCTGGCTGGATAATCTCTTCCCAAAGCTTTAAAACTTGTAAACTCGTAATGTTGGGGAAATAAGATGTTAAGAAGTCTAACTTAAGACTGAAACTATACGTGAAAGGAGGTAACTCAAACGCTTTGAAACGCAATTGTGTAACAATCCCATAACTCAAACCTCCGCCACCTCTTAAAGCCCATAATAGTCGTCCTTCTGGAGAATCTTTAGCCTTATCTATACTTAATTCTTTGACCTCACCGTCACCTAGTACAATGGTGGCACCTACTAGACTTTCACAGGCCATACCATATTTTCTTGTCCAAGGGCCCCAGCCGCCTCCCATCGTAAAGCCAGCAATAGCAACGGTTTTACAAGTACCATGAGGAATACCTAGATTATGAGCATCTAGAACTTCTTTGATGTGAGTAAAGCGTGCTCCAGGACCTATCCCTATAAAAAGGTTGTCCTTTTCGTTGACACATTGCTCGGGTTTAGGTACATGTATAACTTCATTCATTTTTGAGAAGTCAATTAAAAAAGTATCTGTCCCATTACTTTCGGCTTCATGGTCATGCCCACCAGAACGTACACGTAACACAACGTCTTCTTTATACGTATTGGCAAATTCGACAATGGCAGATACTTGTTCTGTATTCTCAACATATATAATTGCTGCCGGTCTGAAATCAAATTTCCTGTTGAAAGATTGTCTTGCTTCATTGTATGCTTTTGCGTCACTAGATGAGCAATCTCTTAAAATTGTAGGGGCATCTCCTAATGCCTTTAAAGTGTCATCTAATTCAGTAATTAGTTCATATGTTTTTTTCATGATTTTAAATTTAGGACATACTTATTTGGATGTCTAATGCCTGATTAATGTTAAAAAAAATCGTCTACTTAACTAGGCTAAGTAGATCGATATGTTTCTTTCTCGAAAACAGTTTTTACTGTGATGATTCTTTAAGAGGTATTCATTAAACAATTCAAAATAAAACAAAGGTTCTTATTACTTATCCCCTCTTATAAAATAAGTAGGTAGGTAGAACTCATTAATGTCAGGTACTTTGAAAAAACAAAGTACTTGTCTCTGGTTAAATTACATTATTTGAATAAAGCAGACAAGTGTAAGCTATAAATAGTAGACATCTTGTATTGGATTCATGAAAATCGGTTTTAGTAACATGATATATATGGTCTGTAATGGGGTAGGTGTTTCTAGAGTAGATCCTCTTATACGCGCTAAAATAATTTTTAAAATTGGTAGAGTATTTTATGTGATTGCTGGTAAGAAGAGGAAATTTGAATAAATGTAGTGGTCAAGTAATATTGGCCGCCGATTTAGAGGCGTGATAAATGGACCTCTATGGATACCTTAATAATAGCCAGCCACGCGGTGCCATAAGCCAGAACAATACCGACCTTAGTTAAAATTCAATAACAAAGAAAGCAGTCTCAAGCAGATAAAATTAGGTTGCACCGACCTAGATTCGGCTTCTAAATGGCTGTATTGTAACCGCCGAGCCCGGATGAAGATCCTCATCTGAAAGGCCTAAACAGTCACGCGGTTTTGTTTCAAACCTTGTCCAAAACAGGCTCGATTGGGGTGCAGTGTGCAGCACGGGACTAACCCGTTAACTCATCATGCTTCTGGCAACTCCGTTAATACTTAAGTGATTAATAGATACCGCCTATAAGCAATGCTTATACCTAGCAATCAGATCAATATTAGACGACATGCATCTGCTTTCCTATGATCGTTTCAGCCATATTTCTTGTTGAATGGCGAATAACAATACTCCACTCATCAACTCAACAGTCAGGGGAAATCTAATGAAATTTAAAATTCTTAGCGGTTTAGTAATCGCCGTCGTAGCACAACTCGCCATTGCAACGCCGGTCATCGCTGGTGAATATTTCACCATGAATGATGGCAAGCTTGAGCGTCCTACAGGTTATCGGGAGTGGATCTATGTGGGCACACCAGTCACACCCAATGATATGAATAACGGCAAAGCCGCTTTTCCGGAACACCACAATGTGTATATCGACCCAAAGAGTTGGTCTCATTGGAAAGAGCATGGTGAATTCCGCGATGGCACAATCCTAATGAAAGAACTGGTTTCAGTCGGATCAAAGGCAGCGGTAAGTGGCGCGGGTTGCTTCCAAGGCGAATTTATCGGCTTGGAAGCCACTATTAAGAGCAAAAAGCACTTCGCTGATGAGCCTGGAAATTGGGCGTACTTCAGTTTTACTTCAAAGGATCACAAAACACTCGCGCCGACTGCGACAGCCTTCCCAGCTGAATCTTGTAACGGCTGTCACGCAAACGCTGCAGCGGACGATTTTGTGTTCACTCAATATTATCCTGTACTTAGCGCAGGTAAAGGTGCAGGCAAAAAAGCCAGTGGCGGACATTCTGACACCATCATGAATAGCGCTATGGGCGGAGGCCAATAACATGCGACAGCTTCGACTAGCAGGCTCGCTATTGCTGGGTTTAAGCCTATCTATGACGTCATATGTTATGGCTGCTGGCGATAAAATTAGCGCCAGTAATGTGAGTGATACAGGAGAGATCAGTCTGCCTAGTGACTTTCGCAGCAGCATGTCACACCTTGGCTCTTGGTTTGTACCCGAAGGGAGCGCCAGCGGTTTTCACGACGTCTATACCGAGCAAGCTACGGTAGATCACTACCGTGAAACCGGTGAATTTCCAGATGGGGCTGTTCTAGTTAAAGAGCTAAGAGCGGCTTCAAAAGGTGACTATACAACCGGTGTAGGTGTCGCTTACGCTAATGATCAAATCAAGCAATGGTTTGT
>JAESTB010000460.1 GCA_016763815.1 Arenicella sp. | reverse complement strand
TTGGGGACCTCCCAGCCTTGGGTATCATCGACCCCGATCTGCCACTTAATAGTAAGCCGCTTTCCCAGGCGCCACTTTTCTAGCTCGATATAACGCTTTGCGAGTACCAATTCGCGTTCCATTGAATGCCTCTTGCGCTGGTTCTCAAGCCCGGCTCGAAACAACATGGAAAGCGAACCGATGGCCTTCTCCGCCTTTGTTGGGTCTATCACCGTTAGTTCAGCAATGGTATTAAGACAATTGAATAAAAAATGCGGCTGAATACGTGACTGAAGCGCTAATATCCGTGACTCCGCTTCGGCTTTGCTGCGCTTATCAAGCACGGCTAACAAGGCAAAGAACCGCAGCGTTAGAGCAGAAATTAGTAAAGCGGCTCCGATCACTCGCATTAACCGCGAGCCACTCAGAGCCCATCCGTTCTCATAGCGCAATAAGTAGACAAAAATCAGATCAATGAACATCACCGATACACAAATGGCGATCACCACCACAAGCATTGCCCATATTGGCGGAATTTTCTGGATTTGACGCCGTAGGACGCATAGCAAAAAAGCACTACTTAGCGCCGACCATTGAGCAAATAACGACCACGTCCCTAAAGAATATACCGACAAATCCGCATCGAAGCAAAGCCATACTACTGACACGACTATTTGTGTCAGTAGTACCAGAATCAGCAGATTACTATTGCGGCAAAGCTGAGGAATCACAATGCTCTTCAACAGAGAGCACCCGAATCTTTCAAGCTAAAATTGCCACGAGAATTGCCAGCAGCCAAAAATTTAACCGGCGATCACACACTAACGTCGTTACCATTCGCCAGCTCTAGTGCCGCGGGTATCTAACGCTAGAGTGCCAGTATTCGCTTGCCGACCGCCAGCTACGGGTGTAGCGGTCATGACCACACAAGTTTGAACAGTGGCACCAACACAGACTGCAGCATCAATGGTGTATAACCCTTGGCTACTAACAACAGGGTCGGCGGCATAGCCCAATTGGGTCATATCTAAGGTATAACGACGATTTCTATTAGCAAATCGTTCTTGCTCAAACACGACTTCAGATAACTTATCTTGTGCATCGGATCGGTTGGCCCGAATAATATATTGCGAGTAGCTAGGGATGGCGACGGCGGCCAACATTGCAACGATAACCACTACGATCATCAATTCGAGTAGGGTAAAACCCTGTGCCATTTTTTGAGTCATGTCATTTCCTCCGATCTAAGGCCGGCATTAATTTGCTCGACCACGTTCCCACCAAGCACGTTTTTCCGCCTTACCCAGCTTCAAGTTAGTCAAGCCAAACTCTTCGCCTTCGAATGGCTCGGTGCCAATTATAACGATCGGCTTAAGTGATTCTTCACCGGTAACGGGGTCAACGCTTAGAATGTAAACCACAACCGGCTCTGCGGTCAAACCTGGCTTGGATAACTCAGTCTTTTCTAATTCACCTGAAAGTAAGTTGAACTCATAAGCGTTAGAACTACCAACACCGGCGGCGCAGCTTTCCGCCGGGCTAGCGCCAGAATCTGGTAAATAAGAAACTGCGATCGCTCTGAAATTACTAATTAACGTTGGCGTAATGATCTTCTCGCCAACACCAGTGACTTCCGCGTAGAAACCATATTGATGTGCCGCTGTTGTATCTAAGGTAGTTACAGAATCAATTAACCCTAGTTGCTGAGAAGCCTCGTTCATGTCAATCACCGCTGGACTGCCCACCGAATTTTCAGCATATAAGTAGTATGCCTCATTATCGGTATCGCCATCCGCGCCAGGGTCTACGTATTCGTCGTAAGCGGGCTCAAATATATTAGTATCATAAATAACGGACAATCGATTCCCAAAAGACTCCGCTGCAAGCGGGTTAGCTCGATAACCTGAACCCGTTACAAGCGCATAGCGTGCTCGCGCACCGTTCTCTATGGCAGGCAAAAGAACGGCATCAAGAGGGTTGTAGAATCGACGGTCAGCGCCACTTTCAGCCAGATTAGCAATTAAGCCACCCGCCACTTTGCCAACGTTATTGCCAGCGAAGAGGCTATTGTCGTCCGCCGGTGTCGCCTTAAAATCAATACGAAATATCTGACCACTGATATCGGTCAAAAAGAGCATGTCAACCGCGCCATCTTTAGTCACATCGAGCACTGTAGGTTTGGCTGGAATACTGTGCGTCATTTCAGGGATCGTAAGGTCACGAGCCGTATTATTAACATTGCTACTAGCCATCCACAATAAACTTCCATTTGCGGCATCGACGATATAAACCGCATTGCCGACAACAGTACCACTTAACGAGGCCGCGGAGACATTGACATCGTCGTAAGCTGTATCGTATCCCCCAGACAATATTATGACATCTTTAAGTGGGCAATCGGTATCACCAGCCGCACTGCAGTAACGTATTTTCGCCACCACAGGCTCAGCCCAAGTTTGGCCCATACGGCTAAAATTACCCGCGCCACCGTCAATAGTCCACACCTTAGACACAGGGCTTGTGGCCCGGGTCGCGTTGCTTACGTCGACAGCAAATACCTTACTTCCACCTCGGCGTTGACCAAAATACAACACAGCTTTTGTAACCAAGTTAGTGGTAGAGCTGCGATCAACGTCAAACGTCATTTCCGCGTCTAGGCCATAGACCTTGTCCACTGCACGATTATAATAATCACCAAAGTTTTTAAACAGACTAGGGTCTGGCACATAAGCCCAAGCTTCGGATCCGCCTGGGACACCGCCTCGGTCATCGCCAGTAACAGCGTGAAGCATGCCTTGGTTAGAGGTGAAGAAAATAATATCTTGAGGGTCGATTTGAGACGAACCAAAACTAAGCACGTACGGCTGCCCATGTATATTGTCACCAACAAAGCCAGTAGGCTGATCATTGCCACTGCCGTCTTCGTCATCAACATCTCGACCTAAGGTCCAAGCAGCGATCTTACCAGCATTGATCAATCGGTCAGCGGGATCGACGAGCGATGCATCAACACCTATATCAATTGCCCCATTAGTCACCACCGTGTCCACAAAGCTTAACGCCGAGCTTACCGCATCGCCGCTACTCGACAGCCTAGTTACCGTGCTAGTCGCTGCATCAAGGCTGCCATACAGAGCTCGATTAATATCAAGTTGCTCGCCCATACCACCGGCCGTCACACTCGCGCCATCGATCTCGTCTGACCAAAAACTTTGGGCTTCGTCCCTAAAGAATCCGCTTACCGCTGATATCGCGTCATTGCCATTTTTGTCCTCTATAACGGCATCCGCAGTGACTTTATACTTCTTCAGATTACCGTTCCATCGCGCGTTTATATTTGGTTTGAACACCACGTAGTAAATGTCTTCTCTATTTTGAAGACGATTGTAGGCATTAACCGTTACCGCCGGAGCAACGAAGGTATCTGCATCAACCGATTGGATCTGACCAATAATTCGTCGGAAAGCGTTTTCTAACGCTAGGATATCATTGGCTCTGAAATAGCCTGACCCAAGCTCTGCGCCGGGTGGGCGACCAGCATTGGCGGCACTTTCCAACATAGCATTATCAATATTAAAACCAATTGTGTAGGTATAAACTGAGTTAGTACCCCGTACACCGCCAGTTCCGGTACTCAAATCATTTTTGGCCATATAGCCAGCAAGATCATCCAAACAACTATCACCACTACTGTAATAGTTAGGGCCGAATGAACAACTGTTTCCGGCACCTAAGAGGGCGCTAATGGCTCCGTCGGCTGCGCGGTCTGCGGTTGGCTCACCATCCGACAATAGGACTATATTATTACTTTGGCACTCATTTA
>JAESTB010000459.1 GCA_016763815.1 Arenicella sp. | reverse complement strand
CATAAACACGGGGGCTGCTTGTACAGCAGCAACCTTAACAATTTTTTTGTATCCATAATAATTACCTAAATAGTTCGCATTCTAAAAAAAGAACCCTCGGCAACACTTTTAAAAATATTGCGAGGGTTCAGGTATGACATCTAGCTTAGAAACGATGACGAAATGTTACGCCAAACTCGCGAGGTCGATTTACTACGGCACTGTGAAAGCCCAAACCGAAGTTAGAGTTACCAGTGATAATGTAACGCTCATCCGTCGCGTTCTTTACCCATGCAACAAGGTCAGTGTTATCAGATATCTCAAGCTTTGCTGAAATTCCAATTAAATCAACAGCGTCTTGAAACAAAAATTCAGAATTCTGAGAATCGTTGAATAGCTCATCTGTATAGGAATAGTTAGCACGGAAAATCAAGCCTTTGTTAGCAATCTCGATGGCATACTCCAAGCTAAGACTTAGCGTATTTTCTGGCGTATTAACCAGTTGGGAATCTAAATTAACGGCCAATGACAAGCCAGGCACGTTATTCAGTGAGGTGTACTCCGCATCGGTATAACCGTAACCAAGCTCTAACTTAAGTCTGTCAGTAAGCAAGGCTGTCAATTCAAATTCAAACCCTTGAATATCAGCCGTACCAGCATTAGCAGTGATCGGGCCACCAGCCGCGTCAAACAAAGTTACCTGTACGTCTTCATAGTCAGACGAATAAATGGCGGCATTCAAACGCACACGGTTATTTGTACTTTGCCATTTAATACCAACCTCGTGAGAACTAAGAACTTCAGGGTCGAACGATAGTGGCTCAGGCACAGGGATCACATAGCGGAGTACGAAACCACCACTTTTAAAACCCTCTGTATAGCTATAATAAAAAAGCGTGCCGCCTTCTAGTGTCGCATCTACGCCGAACTTAAATGAGGTATCGTCAAAGTCTTCTTTAACGGTACCTACGCCACTACCAACGATTGGTAAAAATGGACCTGCGGGCACGGCTGTTGGAAAGAAATTTCTAGTGCTTGGCGATTGGCGAGGGCCTAAGAACTGTGCATAACTGTATTCTTTCGTATCTTCAGTTCTACGCACCCCGCCAGTGACAGAAAACACGTCATTAATGTCATAAGTCAATTGCAAATACGCGGCGACACTGTCGTTATCAACTCGAGCAAAGTTACTAATAAATGCAGTTGCATCAGGGTTTAGCAATGGACCGAATACAGATATTGGCAAACTTACAGGAACTCGTACAGAGTCGATGCCCTCTTCTTCAAACGCGTAAAGGCCTGCAACATATTTCAAACGACTATCTAGAAAGGCGCCAGTAAACTGTAGTTCATGCGTTGTCTGTTCGTGTTGATAATCAGGGTTAACAATTTCAGTGATTTGAAATGGCGATGCGTCAGCGTCTGCTGAAAACCGAGAGTCTGTTTGACGATACGAGCCTATGTATTTAATGTCATGATTGCCAGTGTGGTAATTGGCAACAAACGATGCGCCTATCACTTCAGTTTCAGAAAAAGAGTCAAATTGACCAAACGTTAGATCATCTTCCGGGGTAGAAGTAAATTGCGAATTCAAAAAGCCAAGTGCCTCAGGAACCGACCGACCAGAGCCATCAGCAAACCCCACGGTGGCCGCACCTGGCGTGAACGCAATCGGAATATTCGGTGAACTTGTTTCGTCGATTTCCGCATAGTCAGCCGAAAACTGAAAACCCCAAGAATCATTTGGCTCATAAACTACAGTGCCCCGCAAAGCAACGCGGCCTTCATCACCAAGCGCTTCACCACCGGTAATTGGGTTCTCGACAAAACCATCGCGCTGTTTGCTCGATACAGCAAAACTAGTACGCAAAGTCTCATTAATAGGTAAGTCTAATGAACCACGAACATTGAAGCGCCCGTCGTTGCCAACCGTCGCCGCAACCGAGCCTTGTCGTTCTTGCGCAGGCTTACGAGATGTGATACTAAGTGCGCCACCAATTGTGTTTCGCCCAAACAATGTGCCTTGTGGGCCACGTAGTATTTCAATGCGCTCTACATCCAGCACATCAAGCACTCCACCAATTGAGCGTGATACATAAACACCATCTACGTATGTACCAACGCCTGGGTCGGTGGTTAAACTAAAGTCAGTATTTCCTATACCGCGGATAAAAACCGCAGCGGCCGAAGATGCGCCGCCAATAGGAGAAGCCGTGTCAAATACTAAGCTGGGTGTCAATTGAGCAATCTCAGAAATATCTTGTACACCTTTGTCGGCCAAACCATTTGCGGTGAACGCGGTAATTGCGATTGGAGTATCTTGCAAACTCTCAGAGCGCTTTTGAGCCGTCACTACAATTTCTTCGAGCGCGTAGCCCTCACTCTGTGCGTTGACTTGCGCGATGCCAGAAAAAGCAATCGCACTGTTTATTATCAAGACTAGCTTTTTGGGTTTCAAATTCATGTTCATGTGATTCTCTCCAATCATGTCATTCAACGGTATAGTATTTTTATGCTTGTTTAGTAACCAATAAAAAATCAAGTTATTAATTAATACGTTAATTATATGAGTGAAGAAAGGCATAACACCATGACGAAAAAGGCACTACTTTTTGTCATTTCATGCACGGTGAAATTGGTGATGAAACCGAGTCCAACACGCTTTAAGAAATCATTTATGTAAATAAAAATAAGCGTCGTATTTAAACCAGTAGGCATAAAAAAGCCTGAAAGAAATCAGGCTCTGCGTGCATAACTATTCAATGTGAGACCTCAGCATAACTGAGGTCTCACAGAGTGTTTAATAACCTAGCCGACGACGAGTTTTTTGCATTTATTTAACATGGATATCGAGCACGGCCTTCGCTAATCACTGCTCTCAGAATCCGTTTATCCTCCGAGTCACACACCTAGATTAGCAATGCTTACTAAGCTCAGGAAAATGACATGAAAGGCACAACCGCATGACTATTTCGGCACAAAAAATGGCCGAATGGGTCTTCACACAGCAATTAAAGTCGATCAATTTCACTAAATTCACTTCAGAAACAATAGCTTATATTTTTCGAATAAGACAAAGTTTGTGAAGCATGACTTAGACACTCAGTTTGCCATCGCCTAAACCCTATGTTTAACTTGGTCAACGATCGACCTTTTCTCTAAACTTGCCATCGAACAAGAGGACCTAAGCATGCCGACTGCAGACGAATTTTATAGCCAATCTCAACGTAAGATTCAAAAAGAACATGATAGCCACAACCTTGCTGATGCGGTTGTCGCGGCTATTGTTAGCGACGAATTACAAGATGAACAAATAGAATTTATTTCAAAACTCGACTACTTTTTCCTTTCTACGGTTAACCGTAATGGCGAGCCTACGGTGTCATATAAAGGTGGGCCAGTGGGTTTAGTTAATGTTGTCAGCCCAAGAAAATTAGTCTTCCCAAACTATGATGGTAACGGCATGTTTCTCTCTATGGGTAACGCTACCGAAACAGGAAAAATTGGCATGCTATTTATTGACATGGAAACGCCTCTGCGCGTTCGTGTTCAAGGCACCGCAAAGGTAAGCGAGAATCCAGAACTATTAGCGTTATTTCCTGGCTCAAATATGGTAGTTGAGGTTGCCGTAACAGCGGTATTCTATAATTGCGCTCGTTATATTCACAAGCATCAAAGAATCGAAAATTCCAGATATGTTCCCAATGAAAAAGGCGAACAGCCTTTTCCTGCATGGAAACGCATTAATCTATTACAAGAAGTTTTACAGCCTAAAGATATTGGTCGCGCTGAGCAGGAAGGCGGTACTATCTCGATCGAAGAGTATGACCAAAAAGTTCAGGAAGGAACTTCTTAGTTGTTAGGGAACCGCTGATTTAAAACGCCAGTGAGTCTAGCGCAGGGCCTAAATACGCACCCCAATAGCGCGCCTACGGTTACAACTCAATAGTCGGCTTAGAGGTATCTATCCATACGACTTAATTTGCTTAGTGATGGGTAAAGCCATCAATGACGTAGTCATCAAAATTGACTCTCAGGCGTTGTTACAATCAAGCCGTCTAATTCGGCGGTTATTTCTATTTGGCATGCTAAGCGTGAATTATCTTCTACGCCTTCCGCAACATCCAGCATTTCAGCTTCTAAATCTTCGGGCTTACCGACCTTTGCCGTCCAGTCGTGATTGATGTAAACATGGCAGGTGGCGCAAGCGCATGCGCCGCCACAGTCGGCGTCGATTCCGTCTACGTCGTCCTGTATTGCAGCTTCCATCAATGATTGACCTAACTGGGCATCTACCTGATGTTGGTTTCCTTCGAAGTTTATAAATGTGATTTTAGGCATTATTATTTTAGATAGGTTGGTAATGTTTAGCCGTTTTTCGGCTACCAGAGGCAATCAAGCCATCGACTTTAAAGTTCAAAACTCGCACAGAAACAGCTAGTAGCAAAAATAGGTATCGGTTCAAAAAAATGGACATTCGCTTGAGCCCCCTTGGCTGCCGCCGCCGTTGCAATCAAAGTTCGAATCTCATAACCACCCTGCCCAGCATCGCGATAGGTTTCTTCATCGCTGTACGATAACATAGCGTCTTTATCATTGCGCTTGAATCGATCCATAAACTCTTGGTCCCATTCTAAATTTATTTTTCCAGAATCAGGCGTGGCCGGCCAATGAGAGATACCTCCGGTGCCAACAATAGCAAGCTTCTCAGGCACTGAATCACACGCTCGACGTAAGGCTTCACCAAATGCCCACGCGCGGTGTAACGGAGTTAATGGAGGGCCTTGGCAGTTGATATTCGCGGGGATAATTGGCATATCATATTCAGGTGTTAAAAAATTCAAGGGCACGCTAATACCGTGGTCAAATTTCCACTCTTCTGAGAACGCAACGTCTACCGTTTGCATAAGCTCTGTAATCAAGCGCTTTGATAAACCAGGGTTTCCGGGCACTTTGGTTTTTTCGATTTTCAACCATTCGGGGTCTTCAATTGGGCCTTCGTACTCATCAGCCATGCCAATGCAATAAGCGGGCATATTATTCATAAAGAAGTTTGCGAAATGCTCAGCCGCTATTACGATGATCGCTTCGGCACCGGCATCAACAATATCCTGACGCATCTTATCGAGGTTTGCGTAAAACGCATCTCTAACGACTGGGTCGGCGCGATCGGCGCGTGCGGTAATTCCTGGGCCATGGCTGCAAATACCGGCATAGACTAAACTCATAATTCTTCTCGCATAACTATCTAATTATTCAGCACGTCAATCGCTTTGGACTTCGGTGTCGATTGTAAAATTCTCACCGGCGCCAGTCATTGCGTACACACCCTCTCGAACTTCACCGTGCTCGGCGATGCCGTCGCGCATAGCTTGCAAGTAATCGTCCCATTCAATTTGATGAAAGGCGGCAAAGTGCATTAAAATTTGACCATTAACACCAAGTACGTAGAGCAAGCCTATATCAGGCGTTTTCAATGCGAGCCGTTCTTCATCCGTCAAAGTATAGTCGTTAAGCAGCGTGTCAACGTCGTCTCGATACTTCTGCTGGGCTTGCTCGTTGCGATTAATGTCGTAGAGCACTTTTTGAAGGTAATACAAACTCACATCAATAACCCGCGGTTTCTTTATCGTCAGACCTATCGATAAACTGCGCCGCTAGCTGACGAGTAGCATTTGCTAATAAAGCAGCGTCAACGCCGACGCCGATAAAACGCGCGCCTGCTTGGACATATTTGTCGGCAAGCTCTTTAGTCACAGCCAAAACACCTGCCTGTTTGCCCAGCGCATGAATTACCTTAAAGGCTTCTTTAATCGCAGCTACTACATCACGGTGACCAGGGTTGCCGACAAACCCCATTGCCGCCGACAAATCTGAAGGACCGATAAAAACAGCATCAACCCCCTCAACGGCCACAATCTCTTTAATATTTCGTAGGCCGGCTAGGGTCTCAATCTGCAACACCACACATATCTCATCGTTAGCTTTCTCAAGATAGTCGGTGGTGCGGTTCCAATTGGCCGCCCGAGCCATTGATGTGCCTAGACCACGAACCCCCATTGGTGGGTATTTAGCCGCTGCGACAATTTTCTTAGCCTGTTCAGCCGTATCGACCATTGGTACTAGTAGTGTTTGCGCGCCAATATCCAATAGCTGCTTAATCAAGGCGGCGCTGCCTTCAACAGGCCTGACGATGGCCGAGACCGGGTAAGGTTCTATCGCTTGCAAGTGGTTCATCACCGACCGCAGGTCAAATGGGCCATGCTCAGCGTCCACAAGCAGCCAATCAAAGCCGGCGCCGGCGCCAATTTCCGCGACCGATGTATCGGCAATACCTTGCCACAAGCCAAATAGCGGCTTAGTGCCACTTAAGGCTCGTTTGAAATAATTTTTCTTAATCATCGACATTTTTCACACAGACCTCTAAACAAACTTAACCGAAAGATCACCCAACACACCGTATTCAGCGGTAATCACATCTCCCGCTTGAACCTTGATCGGCGCAGTAAACGAACCGCTTAACAAAACCTGCCCTGGCTCTAACGCGACACCATGCGGCGCAAAACGTTTAGCAATCCAACAAATGCCATTGGCAGGATGATTCAACACCGCTGCGGCTAAACCCGTTTG
>JAESTB010000458.1 GCA_016763815.1 Arenicella sp. | reverse complement strand
TTTTTTTGTTTGTCGCCAACCTTGCGCTGTTTAGTGCCAGCTCTGTGTTTGCCAAAGATGCTGAGCTACTCGCTGGCAATGAAGTTGCGCGTATCAACTTGAAAATGGATGACTTTCACGATGCTGCCGATAAAGGCGACAAAACGCGTTACCTCAACCATTTCGCTAAAGACGGCGTGTTTATGGGCACCGATGATTGGGAGCGCTGGCCTTACGAGGCATTCTCAAAATACGTAAACAAACACTTTAAAGATGGTAAGGGTTGGTCGTATACGCCGATAAAGCGTTACACCAATCTTAATAATCAAAAAACATTCGCTTGGGTCGATGAGATTGTTGAATCAGAAAAATGGGGCCGTTTCCGCGGCACCGCCGTGCTTGAAAATACTGAGCAAGGGTGGAAACTAAAACACTACTCGCTTACCGTGCTGGTGCCTAACGAATCATGGGAGGGGGTTAGTGACCTTACCAAGAAAGCATTCGGAGAAAGAGGCGTCGGGGCCGGGCAGCCGCCAGCACAAGCTAGGTAATTAGCGTCAGCACCTCTGACTGAGTATGACACTTGGATTCAAACAGAGCTTAATGGCAGCAAAATATCGTTTGAAAATTAAGGCACCTGTGTGGACGGTAGCGACGTAAAATCGGAGGTGCTTTATGCACTTTGGTGCGCTGTGGGAGGTTACTAGGCTGCCGGCGAAATTAATGTTTAGCGACAACATCGCTAAGTTACAGCGCTCGGCGAAAATGTCGGATGATGGTAAATTAGCTATAACAACCGAGCTCTGGATAAAAAGCCATTTCATCGAGCAGGTCGAAGTCGATGGCTATAATATGATTGATGTCCTTATAAACGCCTCAAACATTCACGTTGAAGGCGATCTTCTAAACCAATAACTTAACGATAAAGGCGACGGCTGTGGCCATCTATTTGAACTCAATTAAACTAAAAGAGACCTCAGCATAGATCAAGACACGCCCATATAGTCGCGCTTGCCAACCGCTACACCACTCATTCTTAACAAGTCATAAGATGTGGTCAAGTGGAAATAGAAGTTTGGCAATACAAACTTAAGTAAATACTCTTTTCCTGTCATCGGCATGGTGGCGCCCGGGCCAATCGGCACATCAAAACTTTCGGCCTCACTTTGATCAAGCAACGCGCTGTCTAATACGAGTAATTCTTGTTGCAGACCCTCTATTCTCGCTATCAGACCATCAAAATCAGCTTCATCTAATGTTAGATCAATTACCTCAGCATGGTTCAGGCGAGCGGAGCCTCTGGTGAGCGTCTCCATAGTCGCCTTCAACTGCCAAGAAAGCGGATGCATATCAGGGTGTAATCTAGCCGCCAAAAGAGTGGCTGCGTCAGTGTTTGACTCTTCGGCGTACTCTTTCGCCTTTTTCAAAACAAGAATTAGACCATGCACTTGCTGCGTGGCAAGGCCGTTCATTACATCGGAAATACTTATGCTCACAGGAGCCTCTCAAAATAGATTATTCGATTCGGCCGACTAGAATAAACCATATCGGTATGCATTTGGGGCCGACTCAACACAAATAGTTGACATTATGCCTAAGAAGGCAGACTGCTCGCTGCTGAGCTCCACATGCCGTTATCCTGCGCTTAACGCAATCTCATCGCGAATAATGCAGTGTCTTCCTGATAACGTCGTTACCAACGAGTCGAAGGATCTCATAGCACTATTTGTTATGTGGCCTTTAGAACAGATAATAATAAATTACGCGGCGCTAATAAAAACCGCTCAGAATAGAAGTATCAGAGGGGTTGAACTATTAATTGCTAGTCATCCCTTGCAAGAGAATTTCACTTTCGAAAAACCGTTCTTGAGCAGTGAGAGGGTCAGTGAATTGAATCGATTTGGCCAGCAATTGCAGTGGCTTAGAATAATCTTCGCCCTTATTTGGCAACAGCTGCGGATAAAAGGGGTCGTTCATAATAGCGCAACCAATCGACATCATATGCACGCGCAGTTGATGCTGTCGCCCTGTCACCGGTTCCAGCTTATAGCGAGCCAAATCGCCTTTAGTCTCGATAATATTCATTACCGTTTCGGTGTTGGCCTTTGCACCCGGATCTTCACGCATAATGAAAAAAGGATCCTCGCTAGACACTATGTGGCTGCGGTGCGTATAAGGGAAGGCCCGTTCAGAAATCGGCGCAATGGCCTCGTAGCGTTTCTTAACTAAGCGCTTTTCAAACAGTTGCTGATAAGCCCCTCGGGCCTTAACATTGCAGCTATAAAGAATGACGCCTGCGGTCTCACGGTCTAAGCGATGAATAGGGCTGATATCCTCATTTTGATACTGATGCTTTAAACGCGACAATAAGCATTCACGAATGAATCGGCCCGTGGGCTGCACTGGAATAAAATGCGGCTTATCCACCACAATAATGTTGTCGTCTTTAAATAATATGGTTTCGCGAAAAGGAATTTTCGGCTCATACGGTATCTCACGATAATAGAACACGTGAATCTCAGCTTGGTACGGGCTGACAGGGCTAATGGCCTCACCCGTTTCGCTAACAACTTGCCCACGACTCATTCGCTCTTTAAAAATATCGGCCGAGATAAACGGAAAACGGTCCAATAAAAAATCAAGAATAGTCTCCCACTCACCGTAGGTTTCAGTACTGTTTTTACAGTCCCCTACTTTGGGCAACCACACACGACTAGCCGACACACCATCGCGCATCGGCAAGGGCGATTGCTTTTTCTGTTTCCTAGTGCCACGCATATCACCTGTTTGGGCATTAGCTGGCATCTGTGTTTTGCTTGAACTCATCAGGCGGGTATTTAATCATGCACTTGAACTATAAGATAGTTTAAAGCTCCTGCTTAGTTTTTAATCCCTCCGGCATCTTTAATAGGTATTAATAGGCACCTATAATCGCAACCTCGTTTGTTAGTTCTAAGGTTTGGCGGCTTTTTGGCGGTATACTGACGTTAAATTTTTAAGGTAAATACACTAAGCTTTTTTGTAACTACTTATCGTACAAAAAGGTTAGGCACTATGGACATGAACGTTAATGCGCAAAAAGTAAAAAGCTTACGCAAACAAAAATTATGGTCGCAAGAGGAATTGGCGTTGGCCTGCGGAGTAAGCCTTCGTACAGTTCAACGCGCAGAGGGAGATGGCCA
>JAESTB010000457.1 GCA_016763815.1 Arenicella sp. | reverse complement strand
CAACTAGAGCGTTCAGAGATGTCATTTACTAATGCTTTTGAGCTCACTGAGCGAGGTCATGTGTTACGAAATTTGTTGAAAAACCGCTTCACCATCGATCAGGTCGAGGGGCAGATAGATGACTTGACCTTTAGATGCGAGACTAAGTTTTACCGAATGAAATTTAATTTAGAGCAAGACTACCAAGTGCCTGAAAGTTGGGGTTATTGCAACCTACAAATCAGCGGCACGGCTGGAACAAAGGGACGGTTAATAGAAGGCTAGAAATAAATGAAATAGAAGACAAAACCTGCTTTTCTATCTATTTATGGAGAGTCAGTGTTTTTCTCAACTCGAGCTAGTGTTTAACCTTCTAATTATGCTGAAACTGCTAAAGGATATTACGCGCTATGTAATTTTACTTACGGCTTATCAGGGCCTTACCTATCCCAGGTTCGGCCCCCGCACAGCTACAGAAATTTCTTCTGGCAGGCTGCGATCTGCTTGTTTAGATCGGGTAGGCCGGGTTTGTCTGGATAAGCATCAACATGTTGTTTAAGGACTTGTGCAAAGAAACGCTCAATCTGAGTTGGTGGTAATGGACTAATATCGTAGATGCTGCCGTCTATGGGCTGTATCTGTGTTCCTTCACCAACAAACTGATAGTTAATCGGTTGTAGCTTTGTCGCGATGGCCTTGATCACATCCTTTAGCAAGCTGGGTATGGAATAGGGAGCGGGGTATAGATCCTGAATTTCTAACATCGTGTCATAGTTCCAGGCATGCGGCACCATGTCTAAGGTGTTACTGACTCGAACCAGCTGGTCTCCTTGAAACTGACTGTTCATCCACGTCGCAAAATCAGCGTTACCCGGTGTCGCGCCGGCAAAGGCATATGCGTGTATTGTCGATTGGTCGTTTTCATCCCATGCAGACTTAGTGTCGTTGAGCCAACACGCTACAGCGGGTGCTAAGGCTCCTCCTAGGCTATGACCGGTCACGTAAATTGAGACGTCTTCCGACGTGTCGCTCACGATAGAACTCAAGAATTCGCGTAATGCTAAACCCTGAGCGGGCGTTCCAGAAACCGGTGCAATTGTTTGCAGAGTCGACAATCCTACCGAAGTAGCTGCTGAAATCTGGGGGTTAAGAGACGAAGGTGGATTGCCGTAATGCCATAGGCGGGTATCCCAAACCCAGAAGTCTTCGAACACCCAATCCGACCACGATTTTGGATCCGTTCCGGCAATGGCGACGGCGTACATATTGGGGTTGTCGGTGTTCTGCACCACTAACATGGTATTGTTGCTGTGGCCTTTTGAAATAATGGGGAAGTCGTAAACTCGTGGGCCCCACACAATTTTCCACTGGCCTGAAAGCTCTGGTACTGAACTGAGGACGCAATTTGCGATATTCCCAGCCGTGGTATTGGCAGCGACGCCATCGCCAATTACCGCGTCAGCCGCATCAGCGGTATACGCAAGCGCGAGCATGGTTTGTTTTAGTGTGTTCAGATCGGTCATAGTTTTCTCCTTGCTATATGTGTTTTACGACTTTGTCTCGATAAAGGCTAACAAAATTAAGGCAGAGAAGGAATTACACCTTATTACAATGAAATGCTTACATATATTGATGTAAGCGCTAATTGGGACACAGGGATACCTCAATTTGCTTAAGTCGGGTTGAGCTAAGGCTATATTCTATGGAGCCGCCAATGCTTGCGTTTATCCATCGATTGCAGGGTCCTTACAACGTTACCACTCTCAAAAGTCGGGCTGAAATCCCGCTTTTAGTTTTGAAGGTGCGCTACTCTTATCAAAAAATAGTAAATTTCATTTTAAATAGTTTGGAGCATTTATCAGCAGTGTAGGTCTACCTTGGAATAAAAATAGATTTAGGTGACAAAAGTCAGAGGTGCCAATGAAGGCGGTGGTGACATTAGCGAATGGTGGCTATGAAATGCTAAGTTACCAAGATGTGCCAATTCCAAAGCCGAACGCCGATGAGGTATTAGTTCAAGGGTCTGTCGAATAATGATTTGCGTTAGGAGAAAGTGGAAATTTTAGGCTAGTTTTTTGATCATTTGAGACGTAATGGTCATTCCATTGATCGAAAAAATAGACAAAAATGGCGCTTTCGTACTAGAAAAATTCATTATCCGACAGATCCTTGAAATACCGGCGGCCGAAGTTTTTGCCATCGATTGTAATTGGAGTGACGCTGAACTGGGCACGATTCCCTGTGCATATAGAACGCCTGAAAACATGCTTCATCGGGCAAATATAGGTGCAGGTGATCACGTTTTGGTCGCAGGAGCATCGGTTGGCGTAGGCTCCGCCGTAGTTCAGCTGGCGAAGCGTCGTGGTGCTATCGTCACAGCAATAGTGGGTAAAGATAAAATTGAAGCGGCCTCGATATTGGGTGTCGACCGAATCATAGCGCGGTGGACGCTATGCCTCCTCTGGAGCTATTGCTGGGCCAGTGGTTAGTTTTGATATGCGTAAGCTCTACTTAAAAGACCTAACATCGATTGGCTGCACAGGGTGGGATGAACCGGTATTTGCAAACTTAATTGGCTATATAGAACGCAACGAAATTAAACCTCTACTTGCCAAAATATTTGCGCTCGAAGATATAGTTCATGCGCAACAAGAATTCACCGACAGAAAACACGTGGGTAAGTTTGTTCTAATACCGCCTGCGATGACTGACGAGCAGAGTCGGCTATTAAGGTTTAAACGCCGCTAGTGATGAAACCTTCGCCGCCCAGTTAAAGTTGCCGGAGGATTAATTTTAAATCACTCCGGCATCTTTGTTTTAAACAAATAATTAGTTGTTTAAGGTGTCGTAAATATTGGCTGACATACTTTTGTTGCCGCCATTAGAGACTAAACGAACGTTGTACCACAAGCTCCACCATTTTTTTCCAGTAGTGGTAGAGAAATCAATGTTTAAACCTTGGGTTGTGTTGTTCGTTACAGTGGTGTAATCGCCACTCGTCGAGTTATTGATAGTCTCACTATGAGCAGTTCCTTCTCCCATTAAAATGGGGTAGTGATTTGAATATAGCGAACTCGGACCATTTGAAGACCGAAGCTGTCCGTTTACTCGAACTGAGTTGCTACACGAATCAATGGCCGCCTTGTACCTCGCGCCGCAAGCACTGTGCATTGGCACTACGCTGTCATCAGAACCAGAAATGAACGGCTTAGTAATGCCAAAGAATTCTGTTCCTTCACCAACGAAACGTAAGCGTGGGACAGCGCTGTTACTTGTCGCAATGCTTCGAGCTGTACCCGGTCGAAGGTCATTTAAGACACCAATCGAGCCTGATGTTGGAGTAAAGCCCAAAACGGCGTTGATTGCCGCCTTCTGCGCTGAGTTAATAACGCCGCTGCCTTGTGCGATGCTAGAAGCAATATCGGCAATTTCAGTACCGCCGCCAGCGCCAGCTAGATCAATTACGGTAATCACCTTAAAGTTATTTTGGTTAATTCCCCATTGGCCTAGGCGGCTTAGGGCATCTCTTAGTACTAGGTCACCGGTAGAGTGAGTTACAAAAACACAGCCTTGTGAACAGGTTCCTTGAGACTCGAGCGTTAAGAATTGAGTTCTAATCGCGTCTTTGATGCCGCCGGTAATCCGATCTTTCGATGTCCAGTAAAGGTTTGCTTCAGATCGGCTTAACCAATAGTCGCTGAAGTAGGCGTCTGCTATTTGTTTTTGCTGAGTAACATTGGGGCTGTTTTGCAGATCAGATGCTTGAAACCCGTGGATGAGCACTACGTTTTTTCCAGCGATTTTTGCCTGTGTTGTCGCACTGATCATCAGTATCGCTAATGCGATTAAAAGCTTAGTTTTCATATTTTCCTCTGGTGGTAAAGTTTCTAATTTGGTTCCCATAGGTTTATTACGGGCGACCTAATTACTGGTTTTAGTTGGGTGTTTATCGTCACAGCGATTTTGACTGTTTTGTATCTCTAGCCTATGTCCTTATATTGCTGCTATGTTTATTGCTACTATGTTGTGGTTCAAATTCAGCGGTTACTGGCTTAGCCTATTTTTGTTGTATTTACTCTTCGACCGGATCTTCGTCTACAACTCCAAGACCGCGTAAGAACTCGACTCTTTCTACCGCAAGAGGATCTTCATGCTCGGTTTCATCGTAATCTGAAAATGGAAAGCCGGGTATAGAAAACCGTTGTTGTGATGTTGACGCTGGGGCATCGAAGGTCTCGCCGACTTCTGCGCCTCTATAGGTCTGTACACTTCGTAAGATGTATGGGCCAGCTGATCCCTGAGCTTTTAATGCGCTAATGTGTGCCCGCAACTCTAGAATTGCGTTACCTTGCGCCAAACGACCTTCTGACTGTAATTGAATCAAAGGACGTGAATCTTGAGCATCTTCAAGTATAGCCCTAACAAAGTAATAGCCATCTTGGAACACGTTATAGTGCAACGGAATAATTAGTTCCGCAGCATTCTGTCGTACCGGCGAAATAGATATTAATTGAGCTGACGCTAGCGCGTAACGAAACCCTACGGTAGTAAAAAACTGTTGATCATCGACAGTGACGGTGATCTTCATCAACATTTCGGCTGACATAAGCGCTGGCGGGGCTATGGAGGTGTCAAAGCTGGTTGTAAACGCTGTCAGTGTTGGATCACTTGGGTTCATCGTCGCACTGAGCGGTGTATCACCGTTCGGGCCAGATAGTGTTGCCACCGCACTGGTGAAAACACCTTCTTTTGCACCAGTTAGTTGCAACCTTACGTCAATCGGATCGCCAACAAAATATTGGTACTTATCTACCGCCGCCGCAAGCCTGATTTTGCCTGTACCATCTTCACTGGGAAACGGAGTGTCGACTTCAGTCTCTTCAAACGGTTGCATAATCTTGGCATCGTTAGGATTTAAAATGGGTTTAGAGTTAATCGGATATTTCGCGCTCTCAGCGTAGAGGTCGGCAACTTGAAGTATTTGTGCTTTGAACACTTCAGACTCATAAGGGTTAAACTCCTCAACGGGTTCTTTGGTAGAGGCTGATGCATCTTCCGCGTTAATTTCTTGTTCTAGAATAACTGGTTTAGCGGGCTCTGTAGTTATTGGTGCTTTAGCAACAATTGTCTCGCTAATATTTTCGTCAGTTGGCCAGAATAGTACCTCTATTATGAGTAATAGCATGAGGCAAAGAGGCATCCAAATACGTTTCCTCATGTGTTAGCTCCATGCTGTCGTAACAACGGCTCAAAAGAAAATTCGGTCATATTCCCTTGCCTCATCAATATGGGTCTAAATTGAACACTACGACAGACATCTGATGATGTATTGGAGTGTCAGATCTTTGCATCCATTTTTTGTTTTAAACAACTATGAAGATTCATAGTTGTTGCGGTAAAAGCCTTAGCTTCAAGCCACTTTCAAAGAGACCAAGGGAAGTGCTAATTACTGGCAAATTAATTAAAGGGCATTAATTTAATAAATAATTTGCACCTGCATGCTAAGAAATTAGCAAACGAAATTTCATATTTATTGCCGTAAAAGCCTGAGTTTCAAACTATTTTTATCAAAATATAGGAAATTGTTAATTGCTGGTAAATTCATTTAATGTAGAGCGAGCAAACCCTCGCTAGCGATGCGTGGAGCTGAACTTATTAGGTTTACGACTCTATGAGTTGTCGTTGCTTCTTTGTACTGGGAATGGCTGATATTGATTGTGTGAATAAGCTTGTGTCAAAGAAGGGCTTGTTATGCCTACTCTGGTAGTCTAATCTAATGCGAGAACTCGAAACAGGGCGATTACACCCCTAGAAAAATTAGATTCTAACGGCTGAAAATGATGGTGATTTGTTTTTAAAGATTGCCGACCCTGCTAGCTGGAGAGTCTTGAGCGTATAATACGCTATTTAATTTGATTTAAAACGGTGGGCCATTGCTTGCTGATTTTAGCGCATGATTTTTTGCCGATTATCAAGGCATCGTTAGATAGCTATTTTGACATGTAAGTTGCCTTAGGGCACAAAAAAGGATTTTATTTAAACAACCCATGGCGTCATCTTAGAGAGTAAACATAGAAAAAAGTGAAACACAGTCAATCAAACAATAACGCGGAGACACAGGTCTCAAGCAATCGAAGGAAGCTTTTTTGGGGGGGGCTTTTATGCTTGGTAATTGTCGTTGGCTGTTGGTACATTTTTAACTCATCGTATTCAAATGGTGATTCTAATCAAAGGCTAGCTTCTGTGGTAAATACAGAGGCTCCAAAAGACAATGCTCCGGTCCGGCTGGCAGAAAAGGTTCAGAAATCCGAGAGCGAAGAGCCAGAAGCAGACCCGTTCTTGGGTAGAGAGATGCAGGCACAATTTTTACAGGTCGCAGATTTATATAAACAGAACTCCAGATATCCAGTCGGTTCTATACCTGTGGTCGGCGAACGGTTTGCCCAGCCTATCAAGCCGTTTGAACAAGCGGAAGTTGATACGCCTTATCCGCGTGATAAAGATGATACTGACCCAATTCGAATAAGCGCCTCTCTAGAAAAGATGGAGTATTTCGCTGGTGAGGCAATTCTTGCGAGGGTGTTGGTTAGTGGAGGAGAGGTGGACGAGTACTCAAGAATAGAGGCATTTGGTTCCGTGGTAGGTGTCTCTGACGGAAGAGACACTGGGCTGAATGTGAATTTTGAACGAGTTAGTTTTAATGAGTTTAGGTCTGTAATAGATACTCAGGCCGTCCCATCCGGGCAAATACCACGCGAAGCTTTACTAGCCTTGACGCTCAAACTGGAAGATGGGCGATCACTCTCTCAGACTGTACCCTTTTTTTATAACGGTGCTCCTTCGGCTCGGGTAGAAAACGTTTTAAATAGTCGCCAAGATGGCGCGTTTCTATTTATCCCTTTGCAATATAGCGTGTTCGAATCAGGCTATTATTTTGTCGATGCAATCCTCGATGATGCCGCTACAGGTCAGCCTTTAGTACAGTTGCAAACTGAGGGAAGAATGCAACTTGGTAATGGTTTATTAACACTAAAAGCTCACATTCACGCGTTAATGGATGCGGGCTCGCCTGGACCCTATACCTTGCGAGTTGTAAGTTCTTTCCGAGCGGGAACCTTAAGTGAGACTAGAGATGTAGCCGCGACAGTCAGCCGGCCACTTGGCTACTATGTTCAAGGAGCGCCTTTTGACCAATATGAAGATACACCTTTCGTCGATCCTGAAGTCCAAGAGCGCATAGAGTTTTTAGAGCAGATAGGCGGTGAAGGAAAAAGTGACGCAGCTGAAACCCGTCAGGGTAGCGAAGAAAAGTTAAAAATGTAAATCACCCTTTTGTGGTATTGGGCAAAATAAAAAACCACATTTAATAAAAATTATAGTTGAAAAGGAGGTTTTAAATGAAAGTTCTATCGATGTTGTTTGTTACGAGTACGTTATTTCTCGCGTCGGTGCTAGGCACTGATGCTGAGGCAAAGATAGCGGGTAAAAATATTATTTTTGTCCATGGCTTGCAGACCAGTCACTTACTGCAACAAAGGGGTACCCTGACGGCCGCCCAACGCAGAACCGATGCAATCGAGCAGGCCGGTGTTTTTGCGCCGAAGGTAGATGGTTACATCACCTATTCAAGTACTGAGCGTCTACAAGGTGTTGTCCAACAAGAAGTTTATGACCAAGTTAAGCAACTGGAACTAGCCGGTACCTGCGCCCAAGGTTGCCTGCTGGTAACCGCGTCTACGGGAGACCTCGTGACTCGGTATATGTTGTCCCGCTTAAACGTATGGAACATCGACTCTAGTAGGTTCAGAGTGCTAGGCGTGGTGGATATGGTTGGTGCCGGTGGTGGTAGTGAATTAGCCGATGTTGCTGTTAATGCGCTAACCAGCGGCAACTTTTTAAGTGCCCTAGCAAGAAGCGCAATGTCTGCCTGGTTAGGCGGTGACTTCAGTGGTTCTGCACCATCCGCTTTGGGTATATTAAACGATCTAAGACCTTCTGTAGCGCGTGTTACGGCAACGTCTAATAGTTCTATTCCTCGCGTAAAGATTGCCGGAGGCGGACAAATTGTTGCATTGAATTTAACCGGTGCCTTTATTAGTGGTACCGATGATGGAGTTGTAGGACTGCACAGTGCCTGTGGTGCGCGTTACAAGCAATCAATTGACTCTTGTTCAAACAGCATCCGAATTGACGGTAGACTGGCCAGTGCTAATGGGCCAAGTTGGGGTTTTTATCATAATCAATTCCCGATCTTGATGGCCGAAGATATGGCACATACTCAAGCCGCAACGACTAACCCTGTCGGTCGTTTAGTTGCAATGAATAAGGGTATTAATATTGGTGGTGTCAGTATTAACCCTACCGAAAGACAATTCACAACGGGTCGTTGGTTTTGGAAGAAGACTTTTCGAATTGTGAATTATAATGAATCAATCCCTTTTGCTACTTACTTAGTTAGCCAGATAGATTGATTTTCAGTATAAAGTGGCTAGATTTACTCTAGCCACTTTATACGCTTTATTATAGTGTGCATTTAGTTGAACCGCTTACCCTTGGTAAGCAGCAAGAGTAAGAACCAAGGAAAACGTTAATTACCCGCAAACTCACTGAATGTAGATAGAGGAGTATCCTCGCCATCGGCGCTTGAGAGCGAACTTATCCAGCTTGCTAACTAAGAGCTGTGGTTGCTTTTTCGGCAAGGATTATCATTCCTTTGATCATAGACCTACATGGGTGATAATATAGATCATGAAATTTTCAAATAAATGGAACTTTTAAATAAATGGAAATTTCAAACTAAAGAGAAGACAGTGTGAGTAGTAATAGATTTCATTTAGCAGTTGAAGCCGGTAGCTTACCGATAACCGTAGCTTGGTATCAACAAGTACTTGGGTGCACATTGGATATGGCCGAAGAAGGTAAGTGGCAAGATATCGACTTTTGGGGCAACGAACTTACACTGCATGCTTCCGAGCCAAGGGTCGGTAAGAGCCGCGATCGCAATCGGCATAGTGTCGAGATGGGTGATGTTTGCGTTCCCCACTTTGGTGTACATTTAACCATGCAAGACTACCTAAAAGTTAGGGCCAGCGTAGAAGCTAACAACGGTTTCCTAGATACGCCTTATGTCAGATTTGAAGGCACTGATTATCAGCAAGAAACCTTTTTTGTTGAAGACCCGAATTTTAATGTTCTAGAGATTAAGCACATGACAGACGCCACTAAATAGTTGCTGGTGTCATAATAAATAAAAATCACTAGGGCAAGGCGGTAAGAAGCCTTGATTGAATCTTGTATTTATATACAGCACATCAAATGCGATAGAGACTGTTGGAACTCCTTCATGGATTCCAGCACAAACTAGCGTGGTAAGGTTTCTAGTCAACACGATTTAAAAATTAGTAGGCTCCACTCTGGCGATCTAGCTATTCTTCGATTGTTAATTAAACCTTCTTCCGGGTGCAAAAGCATTTAATGCCACGGCGGTTTTTTTGCTATCAATAATTTCAGATACCAACTTACCGGTGGCTGGCCCCATACTCCAGCCCATCATCGCGTGGCCTGTGGCAATGGTTAGGTTTTTAATCGTGTTTGATTTGCCGATATAGGGCAGGCCATCCGGAGACACCGGGCGCAGCCCGACTTTAGCATTCGCAATTTCTTCAGAATTTATTTCTAGTCGCGGATAGAATGATTTAGCGCCATTGGCGATAGCTAATACGCGTTCTTTTCTAACGATGTCATTGATACCTGAAAATTCCATAGTGCCGGCAAAGCGGGTAAATCCGTTCATGGGCGTAACGGCCATTTTAGCTTCCAGCAATATTGCTGGTATTGAGATCCCTGTTTCTCGTTCGACATTTATTCGATAGCCCTTCCCTGCTTGTAAGGGTAATGTTAAGTCTAGCTTTTTAGATAGTTGCCCGCTCCAAGAACCTGCCGCCAATACGATCTCATCGGGTGTAAAGCGGCTTTTATCCGTTATGACCGTTTTGATATGTTGATTGTCGGTTTTTATATCGATAACTTCCTCATTGATACATATCGCCACACCCTGACTTCTCAGATAATTCAACATTTTGGGCATAAACTCGGTCGGTGTTGTATGCCTATCGCATTCATAGTGAATCGCTCCTTTGGCCTCTATTTGTATATTTGGCTGAAGCTGCGTCAATTCGGTTTGGTTTAAATCTGACACTTCGAGATCGAAAAGTCTTACCCTGTCGGCAACGGCCTTTTCATGCTGGTAACTCGCCTCGGTTTTATACACCATCAAGAGCCCTTTGCGCTCTAATTGAAATTCCCCTAGGTCACCGGATTTTCTAATATCAGAAAATAACTCACTACTGATCTGGTTAAGTTCTTGTATGACCGGTATGGCTTTCTCTACCTTGGCCTTGGTCGACGATTTGTGGAAATACCAAGCCCATTTCAAAAAATCCACATCCAGTCTTGGCTTTATATATAAGGGACTGGCAGAATCAAACATCATCTTAATCCCTTGGGCAATCATTCCTGGCGAAGCCAGTGGCATGATATGACTGGGCGTTACATACCCTGCGTTTACAAACGAGGCTCCCGATGTAATATCGCCTTTATCGATAATTGTTACCTGGTGCCCCTCTTTGTGCAAATAATAGGCCGAACACAAACCCACAATTCCGCCGCCTATAATAACGATGCTTTTTGCCATATAAATTTTGATTATTCATTCGAGTTTGCGCAATAAGTCCTCCAAAGTACTAGTCCGAGATCACAATAACAAGAGGCTAGGGCGAATGCCGATTGGTGCTGCTTTAATCACGTTCTCAATAGTCAAGGTTCTCGTCAATAGGGTATGAAGTGAGAGGTGTATGAGTCTCACCTCTCACTCTAAGGCTACTCTACCGGCCCGCTGTAGCCATTGGCGCAAGCGATACCGGTGCAGTTAGTGGTGAGCATATTGACAATGATCTTGCCTGCGTTGATTCGACTACCGAAGTGACCAACTCCATCAAGGTCACCGCCAGCAAGGTTGGTAATTGCGCCATCTGAGAAATCATAGTCGACTGCCAAAGCACTCGTCCCGGCTCCAACGTCTAATTGTGCTTTCACATTAGAATAACCGCCAAATAGAGCGCTATCATCACAACTGGAATAGTTGATGCTAGTTGAACATAGGACTTGGTCGTGCTGACCCGCCGAGATACTGTAGAAGTTTGTATTTGGATTGTAGTACGGCGCTTTGCGCATACTTTTTTGGCCGCTCGCTCCGGTCCAATCGTTGTTACTCCAGTAGTATCCATCGGGGTAGAAACCGAAGGTATAGGAATCCCAATAGTTTTGACTGGCACAGGTTGGCATGTAAGCATTTGCGTAACGCGCGGCGTAGCATGCGTTAAGCCCTCGAATGGCACCGCCAATATTAACCAAGCGCCGTATTTGCCCCCACTTACCAAAGCGCTTCACCGCCGACAAGCCCATACTCACTCCCATTGAGTGTGAAACAATGTCGACCTTACTTGCGCCAGTATAGGCAATTACCTGATCAATAAAATCGGCAATGATTACCTGCTTATCATGCTCGTGGTAGTTGGCCGCTGGGTTCTGCCGTTGGCTTGCACTTAGATAGGTAATGCCAAATAGCTCACAATTATTGTAGCCAGCCGCTTTTAACTCATCATAGACTGACTTAGCTGGGATCGAATAACCGCTCGGCGCAAGCGCCGGTTTAGCGTCAAAGTTAATCGCATGATCACCATTGCCGGGTAGATAGATAACCGGTGTTTTGCTGGCGGTACAGTTGCCACCGCCGAAGCCACCGTAGCCGGAGAGCGACGTAAAACCACCGGCAAACTGAGTTTGCGCACCATCACAAGGCAATAAATTGCCAGTGCTTGTTCCGCAGCTAAGCGCATACGCAGAACCCGAAATGGTAAGTGATAAGGCAATAAGAAAAAATTGACACAGTTTGTTAGCACTGAGCCACATAGCGTGCATTGAGTGTTTTGTAGACATGACATTCCTCCGTTGGTTTTGAAATTTCGATTTTCCCTAACGCACCATTTTTTCGAATTATTTTTTGTGGCTATTAACTAAATCATTAGAAGAAAACTTCTAAGCAGACTATTCAACAT
>JAESTB010000003.1 GCA_016763815.1 Arenicella sp. | reverse complement strand
TGATGAATTGAGTGCTGAAGTGATCAAAGGCTTACTGGCCCGCAACGAGGCACTAGACCCAGAAGAAATCGACGATTTGATCTGGGGCTGTGTAATGCAACGTGACGAGCAAGGTGTCAACCTAGCCCGCTTCGTGGGTCTTTTAGCCGGGCTTCCGCACTCCGTGCCAGCGCAAACCGTTAACCGTTTAAGCGGTTCATCGATGTCTGCGATGCATACAGCCGCCGCCAACATTATGGCTGGTATCGGTGATGTGTATCTGGTTGGTGGTGTAGAGCACATGGGCCATATCGATATGAACAAAGGCATCGACCCAAATCCAGAGCTTGGTCTTTATGCGGCTAAAGCGGCGGGTAGTATGGGTATGACTGCTGAAATGTTAGCGATGATGCATGGCATTAAGCGTGAAGATATGGATGAGTTTTCAGCTCGTTCTCATCATCTTGCTGCTAAGGCTCGCGCAGAGGGTAAGTTTGATAAAGAGGTCATCCCAATAATGGGCCATCGTGAGAACGGTACTCCATTCATGGTAACTCAAGACGAGACTATTCGTGAGGATACTACGGTCGAAGGCTTGTCGAAATTACGACCAGTTTTCAACCCAAAAGGAGGTACGGTTACGGCCGGTTCTTCGTCGCAGGTTACCGATGGTGCCTCCGCTATGTTAATTATGTCAGCAGAGCGTGCGCAAGACCTCGGCTTGAAAGTCAAAGGCGTTATTCGAGCAACGACTATTGCCGGCGTTGATCCGTCGATTATGGGTTATGGTCCAGTACCGGCAACTGAGAAGGCACTGGATAAGCTCAACATGACAATCGACGATGTTGACTATGTAGAGCTAAACGAAGCTTTTGCCGCACAGGCACTACCAGTACTGAAAGATTTAGACTTGCTGGATGACATGCAAGATAAAGTGAATGTACATGGAGGGGCCATCGCTCTTGGGCATCCGTTTGGTTGTTCAGGTACGCGTATCTCGGGTTCATTGCTAACGGTGATGGAGCAACGAGATATGACTGTCGGAATTTCAACTATGTGTATTGGTTTAGGCCAAGGCATCACCACCGTGATCGAGCGCGTAAGCTAGTAAATATTTCTACGCCAAGAAGCCCTAGCTAGCGTTTGCTTGCTAGGGCTTTTTATTGTCACTCCATTTGCTAGCGTTTGTGAGCTGGTGACAATAAATGCTACGGCGACATATCAATAAACCCCTGTTATTGTTTGAATTATGCAAGACGTAATAATTAATCGTGAGCCGGTAGAGCTCTATAAGGTACTCAAGTTTGAGGGCCTGGTGAGCACTGGCGGCGAAGCAAAGATGGTCGTCGCAGAGGGCCTAGTTAAGGTCAACGGCGAGCTTGAAATGCGAAAAAGATGCAAGTTAAAGGGGGGCGATGTGGTTGAGTTTAACGGTGAGTCCTTACGCTTAGTTTTCGGCCAACATCACGATTAAGCTCTTTGGCTTTATTTATGTCAATGCGACGGATTGCGGCCACAATCCGTGGTAATCAAACCAAACTATCCACTACGACTTAGTTGATTGATCGTGGTGGCCCAAGAAATCATAAGAAAATAAAGAGTACTACAATGACTGACAACAAAGTCTCAGAAAGTAATGTTGTAGAGAAGACAACAGTTAACGTAACGGAAATTCGCCAACGCAAAAAGAAGTCTAGTATTTATATGCTCAATGCTGTCTGGTTTAAGCCCGATAATGGCGAAGCATTGTATAGAAAGTATATGAAGGTAGTAGGACCTCTAATTAAACGCGTTGGTGGTCGTAAGCTGAAAAGTTTTGTTCCCGATAGGCAGGTGATCGGAGAATTCGATGCTGACCTACTTTTCTTTGTCGAGTACCCTGACTGGCAAGCTTTTAAGGATTTTGCTAACAGTTCTGAATACCATAAAGTGGCTTATCTTAAGGAAGAGGCGCTTGAAAAGTCGCTACTGATTCGTTGTGTCAGGCCTGAACGCTCATTTTGGAGCTAGAAGTAGGTTTAGACTTTTCAGGATGGGTAGTTTTCGCCTGAATGCGGATGTTTACAATCCTTTTCAATTACTTGACCCAAATGGTCGCCATGCTGCGTACTAGTATGTATACTCGCGCCTGTTTTGTGGTTTCGGAGTGAGTAACTGCAGAGAAAGTGTGAGCCCAGTCAGAACTTAAGTAGTTTAAGTTAAGTGATGTAAAGGGCTTTTTAGGGCCCGATTGGACGTTAAATCTCAGCGCAATTACAGACGCAGATAAATGAGATAGCGAGTGCAACAGAGCCCGTAATGTCTAATTTATTGTTGTTTATATCCTATTTGCATTAGCGAAGGATAGTAAGCACCGGAGCCAAACATGTCAGATAATCCTGAAACCTCGATTAACTTTACCGACCTTAATCTGCCAGAGCCTATTCTACAGGCTGTAGCTGATCAAGGTTATGAGCAACCTTCGCCGATTCAAGCAGAAGCGATTCCGCCTCTATTAGAGGGTCGAGATCTATTAGGTCAAGCGCAAACAGGCACCGGCAAAACAGCGGCCTTTGCTCTGCCGCTATTGGCAAACATCGACCCCAATAACCGCGCACCGCAGCTATTAATTCTCGCGCCTACGCGTGAGTTAGCGATTCAAGTCGCTGAAGCATGTCAGCAGTATGCTAAGCATATAAAAGGCATTAACGTATTGCCGATTTACGGTGGCCAGTCATACACAATTCAATTAAAACAATTGAATCGTGGCGCTCAGGTTGTGGTCGGCACGCCTGGCCGCGTTATGGATCACATGCGTCGTAAAACTTTATCACTTGATGCCTTAAACGCATTGGTGCTAGACGAAGCTGACGAAATGCTTCGCATGGGCTTTATTGACGACGTTAAATGGGTGCTAGAGCAATCGCCACCTGACCGTCAGATAGCCTTGTTCTCAGCGACGATGCCACGCGAAGTAAAACGCGTTGCTGATCAGCATCTGAAAGATCCTGTCCATATTAAAATTGCCAGCAAAACGGCAACCGGGGCCAATATATCTCAGCGTTATTGGATTGTTCGTGGCGTTCATAAGCTGGATGCGATCACCCGAATACTCGAAAGCGAAGACAGCGAGGGTGTTATCGTTTTTGTTAGAACAAAAAACGCGACCGTTGAATTAGCCGACAAATTATCAGCGCGAGGCTTTAGAAGTGAAGCCCTGAACGGCGATATTCCACAAGCTAATCGTGAGAAGATTATCGATCGTTTACGTAGCGGCAAGCTTGATATCCTAGTCGCCACTGATGTGGTTGCACGTGGCTTAGATGTAGAGCGTATTAGCCATGTGATCAACTATGACGTACCCCATGATACCGAAGGTTATATCCACCGTATTGGCCGTACTGGCAGAGCAGGGCGTTCTGGCAAAGCTATTTTGTTTGTTGCACCGCGTGAGAAGCGAATGTTGTTCTCAATTGAGCGAGCTACTAAGCAGCCAATCACCCCCATGGACCTGCCAAGTATTGCGGATATCAATAAGAGTCGCGTAGAACGTTTCAAAGACAGTATTCTCGCCACCATCAATAATGAGAATTTAGACTTTTTCTCGCAAATGATAACCGAGATTCAAAAAGATAAAGAAGTGAGTAGCGAGCAAATCGCCGCTGCTACTGCGTTTCTGGCTCAGGGTGAGACCTCACTAGTATTAGACGAGGCGACCATGGCTCGCGAAGCGAAATCTACTCACAGCAGCGCTGGTTTTGATCGTAATGATCGAGAGCGTAGCCGAGGTGGTCGCAATGAACGAGGCCGAAGTGATCGTGGCGAGCGTCGTGAGCGCAGCTACGAAGATAAACCAGTGCCGAGTAAACATGCGAGTCCGCTGAAAGCTCACCCCGATGTGAAGATGCAACGCTTTCGCTTAGACGTTGGGCGTCGTAATCAGGTTAAGCCTGGTAACATTGTTGGTGCGATAGCCAATGAAGCTGAGCTAGAGAGTAAGTACATTGGCGAGATAGAAATTCGCGATGACTATTCGACCGTTGATTTGCCGGCTGACATGCCTAAAGAAGTAATGGGCATCTTAAGACGTGCTCGTGTTGCTGGTAGACCATTGGATATTGCCATTTTCGATGGCGCTACGCCGGCATCTTCAGAGTTAAAATCTGATCGTGGAGGAGCGCCAAATGATCAAAATTCCGAACCGAAGAAGAAATCTTATAGCTCGAAAAAACGTGACCGAGGTGATTCGCCGAAAGGTGGTAAGTCGGATTACGCTCAACGCAAGAATAAAGAACGTAGTAAGAGCTAAATCGAAAAATTCGGCTGCGACCGAAACTGTGTGTTAAATCAAAAGTGGCCTCTGCAATGCAAAGGCCACTTTTTTTGCTAAGCCAAATATTTAATGTTTTAAAGTAGGCTTTATTCGTTCAGATC
>JAESTB010000456.1 GCA_016763815.1 Arenicella sp. | reverse complement strand
TGGGTCTGTCGGATAATGATTTGCGTTAGGAGAAAGTGGAAATTTTAGGCTAGTTTTTTGATCATTTGAGATGTAATGGTCATTCCATTGATCGAAAAAATAGACAAAAGTGGCGCTTTCGTACTAGCAAAATTCATTATCCGACAGACCCGTCGTACAACCCCATAAGAAAACGGAGGCTATTTTTAGCCTCCGTTTTAGTTTTACCAACTACTAAGTTGCAATGCTTAGTACGTTTTACTACCTGTAGTTTTACCGCTTATAAAAAGAAAAGTAGCGAGCGTAGATCACACGAATAATTGCGCGGTAGTAAATACGGCGCGCTTGCTTACGAGTAATGAGGCCTTCTTTGTGAGCTTTCACAACTGTTTTGAATACGCAGTGTAAATATGCTCTAGGTTGTTCGGCAAACAACGGTTCGCAGTTCTGCTCAAGAGCTTGTTCCACGGTGCAACCATCAGAGTCAACAGCGCCACCCGTTGGCGTGTCAGCGCATTGGTCTAGGTCATCGATGATTCCGTCGTTATCAGTATCTACTGGCTCTGTGAATAAGTTTAGACCGACGATTACCGGGTCGTGATCGGACGAACGAAAAGGGTCTTCGCTGTAATAACCCGCTGGGTTGAAGTCTTGGTTGTAATCTAAAACAGGTGGTTCATCGGTATTGATGTGCCACTCAACGAGTCCACCGATTTGCTCTGATAGAGAATCGCTAGCAAGGGCGTGATCTAGAGAGCCCGCTAAGCCGTCGAAGGTGAACGAGTAGCCGCTGTCGCCGTTGAACTGTTGAATCAAATCGATATAGCCATTTGTCTCAAACGCTAGCATTGGGTCTTCTTCAGCATAGGCATTTAAATCGCCGATTATTAATATGTCTTGGTCGTCGATGGTTGTCGGGTTGCTGCTTAACCAAGCGCTTAGGTCATTGGCGGCTTCGGTGCGGCGTAAATTCCATGAGCCTTGGCCATCGCCTAGGTCATCGTTACCATTGTTCTGAAGCCCTGACGGTGGGCGTTTTGATTTAAAATGGTTGATGACAGTGGTAAATACTTCACCGGAGTCGATTTGCTCGAAGCTTACCGCCAATGGCTGACGTGAACGGCCTCCGTCGTCAAGTAATTGGTCAAAGGCACCCGTGTCTAAGGTCGCCGCTATGCCAATTTTTTTTACCACGGCCGGTTTATAAATAAACCCTACTGCAATCGCATCGCCACCAAGGTTTGATAAGCCTTCGGGTTGAATGACCTCATAGGTAAGGTCCCCGTAGGCCACATTTAGCGCATCGACTAGGCGACGGATGGCACTGTCCTGCTGATAGCCATTATTCTCAATTTCAATAAGACCAACGATATCGGCGTCCATGGCCCGTAGCGCGCTGACTATTTTAGCCTGCTGGCGAGCCAGTTCTGATTCACTGTCAGCACCACGGCATGATTGATCTGCCTGTGGGCCACAAATGCGGCCATTGCCATCAATCGTTGAGAAGTAATTCAGAACGTTAAAGCTAGCGATATTGAGTGTGCCATTGGCGCTCTGTGGTATTGCTTGGCGTGGGTTATTGGGCGTAAATACCGGAGCGACCGTCGGTTGTAAGCGATAGTCTCGAGCCGGCGGATTGGATGAGTTAATTCGGCCATAGTCGAGAATACCGATCAAGTTACTGACCTGGTCGCCAGCGCGTAGAACGCTTGGCGGGTTACCGATGTAGGGTACTGGCTCAGGGTTGTCACCGAAGCCGCTGATATCCTGACCGTCGTCTAATATTAATACTCTACGCTGATTGCTGGCCGCGAGATCGATAGCCTGTTGAGATGACGCTGGGAATAGATTGGTTGGCTGAAATAAGCGCCCGGCAACGCCTTGATCATTCGCCGAAGACAAGGTCAGTTGACCAAAACGCGACAGGAAGAAGTTTTGCGAGACGGCCATGGTTGAAACAACTTCAACTAACATGCCTTCGTACTGCTCCAGCTCACCATTAATTGTCTCGGGTAAGCTTATTGCGGTTGGTTCTATCGAGTTGCCGCTTGATAAGATGCTTAACGCTGTTACGTTTTTCAGTTCAGTTAGGCCAAAGAATTCATCAACTTCGGCGGTGAGCTCAATTTGATCGCCAACGGTCACCTGATTGCCGCTCGGCGTGAATACGAAAATGCCATCTGAGGTGCTTATGTCACCGTCGCCGCTTGGGTCTTGTAAATAAAAACCGCGAAGTTGGTCGGCCGCTTGAAAGTCAGCGGTGACGATGCCGGTAGTTTTGATTAATTGACCGTCGAAGGGGCTGGCGTCAGCGTTAGATTGTATTGCCGGAATACTAAGCTCAGTTACGGTCGGGTCGCCGCCGCCAGTATCTCCTTCACAGTCGTTTTCGGCCCCTGGTGTGTCAACTGTATCGGCGGCCGTTGGGCTAAAACTGCCAATTCTCCAGCCATCGCTACATAGGTAGCTATGACCTGGAACAAAGTTACCATCGGGCCCGACAATCGTTGTGCTGTAGAGTAATTCGCCGCTATCGTTTTCTTTCAAAGCGACTGAGTCAACGATATTCGAATACGGCGCGAAGTCGATAACACCGTCATCGTCAGTATCGATATCGTCGCCAACTGAGCCAGTGAAGTCCGCTACCAACATATGCGTAACATTGTCACTGTTTTCGAAGCTAAAGTTAGTGATAAGGTTTGCTGTGGCTAAGCTAAAGGACGACTTGGCGACTAAAAATAAGCCATTGGCGTCAAGTGATTGGGTCCCCAAATCGGTGACGCTTTCGATGGTGCCGCTGCCGGTAGACCCATCGCCAATAACGATATAGCTTAGACCAACGAGTGATTCGTTGGTGCTGCCTTTAAGCTCAAAATATTCATCGGTATCGGTACTCGGTTGATCAATTCTAATTTCGTTGATATGGGCGGCGTAGGCGTCGGTTGTATAACCGCCTGACAGTGCACAACTCAACAAGCATAGGATGCTTGCATGTTTAAGGCTCATAGGGCTACCTTTGGTAAGATTAGTAGTAGGGAGTTCTAGAATACTCCAACTTTGGCATTAGAAGCGAATGACAAGTAGCAAATAAGACCTAGAAAATGGACTTATTGTCTAGATTTTCGATTTAGTGTCAATGAACCGGTCATGTGCCTTGGCCAAAGTGCTTGTGGGCGACTAAGCCGGGAGGCGAACATTGTACGAAAGCAGGGCGGACAGACAGCAGAAAATTTTTGACGTCTGCTGATATGATTGAGCGATAGTCAAAATTGACCTCGCGTCACTGGGTTATTAATCGGTTGACGGCTTCCTCAAATAATAATAGTTAAATTATGAATAATCTTAAATTCGCAAGATCACTTGTATTCTTTACCTTAGCGCTTATTTTTTCATTACCGAGTATTGCCGGGGTACGATCAATTTCAAACGGAATCGACCTGCTCGAAAATGATCTAACGGTTGGTAAGAAAGTAATGGTCGCCTGTACCAACGGCTTTATTAAACGAGCCTTAGTTAAGCGAGATACTGAGCAAAAATGGTGTGACACGGTGCTCGGTAGTGTTTGCGCGATCAATCAGAAGGTAGCCGCCAGACTTGTTTGTACTGACGATTACCGTAACCAAATAGCCTCGCAAAAGAATGGCGAAAGTGACCGCCAGAGTGATGAGGGCAATAGCGATAGTGATGAGCTTGTAAAGCTTAAGCAAGAACTGATGGATATCGAGCTTAAACGACTGGATATTGCCGACAAGGTTCTTGAACTAAAGAGAAAAGAGTTAC
>JAESTB010000455.1 GCA_016763815.1 Arenicella sp. | reverse complement strand
TTACGTGAATTGGTTTGATAACGTTTAACCCCCGCTTTCTGTTTTACTTCTTCGTCCGCCGCTAAGAGTTCAGTCAACTCTTCTAATGACTGATAGACAATGGCACTACGGCTATCCATATTGCGTTTAGATAGCTGATGAGTGTAAGCAAAATCAGCAGGGTTAATGTTTTGATTATTTAGTAAATACTCATGGGTAATGTTTTCAAGCCGTTCTAAAGCAGAAGTATCAAGAGCTGATAAACAAAGTAGTTTAAACTCTCTACCCTGATCAGAAACTTCTGCTGCCGGTGCTTCTTCTAGCACCAAATGTACATTAGTACCTCCAATTCCAAACGAACTCACCCCGGCACGCCGTGGGTATCTTTTTTCAGAGTTTTCTATCTGAGGGTTTTCCCATTCAACCGCTTGCTCAACCACATAAAATGGGCTCTGCTCAAAGTTGATATTAGGGTTGTTTTGATTAAAGTTAATACTTGGAGGCAATACCTTATTTTGTAGAGCTTTAACTGTCTTAATAAATGATGAAACTCCTGCGGCCGTATCGAGGTGACCAATATTTGACTTTAGTGATCCGATACCACAAAAATGCTTCTTATCGGTACGAAAGGCCTTTTTCAATCCCTCAATTTCAACTGGGTCGCCTAAATTAGTGCCCGTACCATGAGCTTCAATATAAGAAATACTTTCACTAGGTACTTCGGCCATATGTAAAGCACGACGAATCACCTCGGCTTGACCCTCGACACTAGGAGCGGTAAAGCCAACCTTACGATTACCATCATTATTTGCAGCTGTACCACGAATTACCGCATAGATCCTATCGCGATCTTCTAATGCGTCCTCTAGAGGCTTGAGAACCACAGCCCCCATTCCATTGCCTTCAACGGTACCATTAGCGTCATCCGAAAAAGGTCTACAAACACCATCTGGCGAAAGAATCATGCCTTCTTCATGCACATACCCATTCTTAAACGGTAGATTAAAACCACTTGCGGCGGCGACGGCAACAGAACAAGATCCGGTTAATAACTGTCGACAAGCCTCATCAATAGCATATAGCGACGTCGAACAAGCGGTATGTAGGGTTACACAAGGACCTTTCAGATTTAACTTGTAGGCAATCCGCGTTGCAACAAAGTCCTTATCATTCAGTTGGATTGTAGCAAATTGAGAAGAGCTGCTTTCTTTGGCTTCCAATAAGGTTTCTAACTCCCAAGTAAAGTTACCCGAAGCACCTGCAAATAAGCCAATGGTGCCTTTATACGTTTCAGAAATATAACCAGAATCTTCTAAAGCATGGTAAACACACTGATGCAGAGCTCTTACCTGGGGATCCATGACCGAAGCATCTTTCGGAGTATAATCAAAAAAACGCGCATCAAAATATTCGATATTAGGAAAAACGCCTTTAGCTTTAATAAAATTATCCATCGCTAATAAATCAGGATGTACACCAGCTTCTTTTAACTCCTCATCCGATAGTACTGAAACAGATTTGCTTCCAGCCAAAATTTGTTGCCAGAACTCGTTAACATCAATGGCACCTGGAAAAACACCTGACATGCCAACAACAGCAATCTCAAAACCTGTGCGGCTTGTTTCAATATTCATAGTCTTACCTTCATCCGTGATAGTTTTTTGGTTTTAGATAAAGCGCTTTTCGCTTTGTCTAGTTGCTGATTTTCAATTTCGAGTTTTTCTTTCTCGGCATTGCCGTCGTCACTTAGATAGTCAGATAACGCCGCCACTGTCGTATATTCGAACATAATAGTGACTGGGATTTCCTTATCGGTATCTTTATTAAACTCACTATTCAATCGATTGTTAATCGCAACAAGATTTAATGAGTTTGCACCCACGTCAAAAAAGTTATCATTAATACCAATTTGCTCAATATCTAAAACGTTCTGGCAAATATCCGCAACCTTTTGCTCTAAGGCGCTGCGTGGTCTTTCATTTGTCTTGATGAATGCATACTTAATACATTCATCTTTAGGCAATTGGCGTCTATCAACTTTACCGCTAGTCGTTAAAGGGAACTCCTGCATCTGCAAATAAAAGTCCGGCAGCATATATTGTGGCAAATAATTTCTCAGTAATCGACGCAGCTCAGCAATTTCATAATGTTGATCACCGGTATAAAAAGCATACAGCCTTTTACCTTCCCTACTCTCTATTGCCGTGTCTGGTTGCTCCTTTTCCGCGGCAATTACCACCACTTGTTTAATGCCCGATAGTAGAGCAAATGTTTTTTCTATTTCACCCAACTCAACACGGAAACCACGTATTTTTACTTGAAAATCGTTTCTACCCAATAACTCAATTTTCCCGTCATCAAGCCAACGAGACAGGTCACCAGTACGATAAAGCCGACTATCTGTAAATGGGACAGTTATAAATTTTTCTGCGGTTAATTCAGGTCGATTGATATATTCCAGAGCAACACCATCTCCCCCCACACAAAGCTCGCCAATTGCACCCGGAGGTAATAATTTACCTTTTTTATCTAAAATATAAGCCGTTGAGTTGGCAATAGGTTTACCGACAGGAATTTTGCCTGGGTAATCTTGCTCGATCAGACAAGTAGCAGAGAATGTAGTGTTCTCCGTAGGGCCATACCCGTTAATTACTTTTAGATTTGGATTCGCTGAGCGAACAGCATTAATATATTTAACGCTTAAAACATCACCACCTACTAATAAGTGGCTTAATGATGCAAACATTTCTGAATTAGCCTCACACAACTGGTTAAACAAAGCCGACGTTAACCACATATGAGTCGCAGAAAAATCAAGCAAAGCTTTGGCAAGTTTTTGGTGGTCGATGATGACATTTTCATCAACCAAACAAAGCGTTGCACCATTTAATAAACTGCCCCAAATTTCTAGAGTGCTGGCATCAAATGCTGGTGCACCGGTCTGTAAAAACGCATCACCCGGCTGTAAGTTAATATAATTAGTATTTTTTACTAGGCGCACAATACTACGGTGATTAATTGCACAACCTTTCGGTTTGCCAGTAGAGCCCGATGTATACATAATATATGCTTCATCCGTTGCCTGAACTAACTGAGGATCTATTAAGGTTGTTAGTTCAGTTTTCTCTCTCGCATTTAGCGATAAAAACTGAATCGATTCAGGCATTACAGTTTCAGATAAATGGGCTTTATAGGTATCATTCGTTACAACTACTGAAACACTTGCATCTTCTAACATTAAACCAATCCGGTCAGCTGAAGCACTCGTCTCTAGCGGAACGTAGGTAGCCCCACAATATAAGGTTGCCAACATACCAATAACCATTTCTGGAGAACGTGAAACTAATAAAGCAATTCTGTCTTTAGTCTTAACATTCAGCTGCTGTAGTCGAGTTGCAGCAACTAAAGCTTGTTGATGTAGCTCTAGATATGAATAAGTTTGATCAACATAACGTAGGGCTATGGCATCCGGGGTCTGCGCAACTTGTTGGATAAAAAGTTCGGCCACAGAAGCGTTTCTAGGATAATCCGTCGCTGTTTTATTATAAGTCTCAACGATTAGCTCACGGTCGCTTTCAGAGCAAATAGATAAGTCTTCAATCTGACTGTGTGGGTTTTGAATAATGCCATCGAATAATTTCAGAAAGCTTCTTGATAAGCTTTGCATCGTTTGTTCAGTGTAACGATTGGCATTATAAACAAAACTGACTTTCATTTGATCGCCAGGAAAAACAATGACATGAAAGTCAAATTTTGCCCCCTGAAAAATCCCAACCTCTGCTACTTTTAAGGTATCACTCGCCGCGGTCATTTGTTTAACCTGCTCATTTATTGGCAGGTTTTCGAACGTTAAGGCATGATTAATTAGGCGGTTTTTTAGTGGCGTTTGAGCTTGAATTTCAGTTAAGGGATAATACTCAAAAGATTTTGCATTAACAGAATCAAAATGCACTTGTTTAACCTGTTCAGAAAAAATGGTCTCCCCTTTGCAATTAACTCGTGTTGCTTGGGTATTCATAAACAACCCCATTACAGATTCAATATTGGCCATCTGACTAGAGCGACCAGAAACGACATGCCCGAACACCACATCATCTGTATTATTGATCTTTTGTAGCAATACTCCCCAAGCCGTTTGAAATAAACCATTGACCGTCACGTTTAGTTGTTTAGACAGTTCAATCATTTTTGCTGTTAAAGTCTCTCCCAGATTAAACTGATACTCAGCGTGGCTAATGTCACCTTGATACGCGTGATCAAAATAAGGAACACCAACCTCATTGTGATAATCGGCTAAATAATTTTTCCAATAATCTTTAGCGACTTGTGGGTTTTGCTTTTCGATCCAATCAATATACTGGGCAAAAGTAACCGCTTCTTGTTCATCAATAATAGAGTCAGGTGACTGATTGAAAATGTCGTAGTAACGGAAGAAATCAGCTAACAACCCTGAGAAGCACCAACCATCCAAAATAATGTGATGAAAAGTGAGTAACAATTGGCAGTGCTCGTCGGAGAATTTAATAAGCGATAAGCGAATTAAATTATCCGAAGACAGGTTAAAACGTTGCTGATGATCTTTTTCTTTGATCTGCAGCCATTCTTGTAATTTTCTATCGCCCTCGAACGAGGATAGATCCTGAACACGTAATTGTGGCTGCCAACTCTTTAATACAATTTGTTTGGGCCTATCCGTTTTCTTATAACTAAACAAACTTCTTAAGACATCGTACTTATTAACAAGCGCCGCAAAGCTTTTTTCGATGGCGTCTGAACTAATTTCACCTTTTAGCGTAAAGTCAAACTGCTCATTATAAGCAACCGAGTTAGGGTTTTTTATAAAGTCTAATAAAATGCCCTCTTGCATCGGTGTTAAATCATATATATTTTTGACATTATTCCTATTTAACATAAAGCTTTTCTACTCCACGACCCATATGTGTGTGCACGTTTTATTTGCCATACTCAAAGCCTTGTTAAAAAAGATCGGGTTACAAATCTTAGATGGCATGGCGTATTTTGATTGAATTTGTACTTACTCTATCCCTAGATCAGAAAAAATATCTTCAAGCTGTTCCTGATCAATTTTATTGATCCCTAGGTCTTCTTCCTGTTGCGGCTCAGTGGTTAATAGCTGATAACTATCTTCGCAAGTTTGCAATTTCTTCGCCAAGTCGATAAGGGCTGGCTGCTGAAAAATCTGAGTACTTTCTAGCCCATAACCTAAAGCCTGTAGGTGGGAAGCCATTTGTATTGCTTTGACTGAGTCACCACCCAAGGCAAAAAAGCTATCGTAAATACTCACCTGCTCAACTGATAACATCTCTTGCCATAATTGAACTAATAATTTTTCTTGTTCAGTTGTTGGCAAAACAATTTCAGCTTGCTCAAAAACGGCTTCAGGTAGTCCTTTGTGATCTACTTTGCCATTAACATTCAAAGGAAGTTCATCCAATAATATGATTACGGCGGGCTGCATATACACCGGCAAATGATTATTTAGATAGTAAGTTAGGCCTTGTTTAAAGTCGTCAGTTTTAGTTGATGGCACCACATAGGCAACAATAAGTTGAGCTGTGCTTTCGTCTTTTTTCACACAAACGAAGGCGTCTTTAGCGAATTCATATTGAGTGATACGGCCTTCAATTTCACTCAGTTCAATTCGGTAGCCTCTAACCTTTACTTGATGATCAATTCGCCCAAGAAAAACTAAATTACCGTGCTCATCCCATTTAACAAAATCACCGGTTCTATAAAGAGTGTCTTCGCCAAAAGGCGAGCTAACAAATTTCTCCGCCGTTAACTCTGGGCGTTTAAAGTAAGCAATCGCAACACCATCTCCCCCAATATAAAGTTCACCTGGTATACCATGAGCAACAGGCTGTTGAAATTCATCTAAAACAAACAGTGTGGTATTGGCAATTGCCTTACCAATGGGTACGGTGGTGTCAATATCGTCTAAATTAGTGATGGTATACGCAGTCGCAAAAACAGTCGTTTCTGTAGGTCCATAGCAATGGATTAACTTATCTGGGCCAAGCACTTCAAACGCTTTCTTGGTATGCGCAACAGATACGGCCTCACCACCAAAACACAGATAACGTATAGAGTTTAGGCTTGATAAAACGTTATCAACTAGCAAATTAAATAGCGCTGTAGTGACAAAAAACTGAGTCACTTGATGTTTTTCAATTAACTGCGCAATACTGTTTAAATCTTGTCGCTCTTTATCTGTAGCAAGTACACAGCGGCCACCGTTTAATAAGGCACCAAACAGAGCAAACACACAGCCATCAAATGCATAATTGGAGAGTAATAGCCCGGTATCTTGTTCATTTAAATCAACATAGTTAGTTTGGCAAACCACACGAACGACACTACGGTGACGAATTTGAGTACCTTTAGGGCGACCAGTCGTTCCTGACGTAAACATAATATAAATTAGGTCACTGCCTCGTATTTCTACATCTAAATTTCCTTTTGAATAATCTTGCAAATGA